>JBARRC010000545.1:0-2746 GCA_049644045.1 Phycisphaerae bacterium | reverse complement strand
GACCATCCCCGGCGTGGAGAACTTCACGCTCGCGATCAATGACAGCCCGGACAGCACGACCATCGGCGGGATCACCGTCACCGAAGTCAAGACGATGACCATCACCGGCACCGGCAACGTGCTGCTGGGGACGGTCGGTGGTGCCACCACGGACGCGATGACCTCGTTCGACGCCTCTGCTCTGGTCGGGCGCCTGGGGTCTTCCAGCGCGTCGGTGGTTCTTGACTCCTGTGCGTCTACTGCCATCGTCAAGACGCCCGCAGCCAGTCGGGCTTGGATCAGCTTGGCAGGCAGTACCGGGGGTGTTTCGCTGACCGCCGGAAATGATGATGACACGATTATCGGTTCGACCGGCGCCGATACGATTGTCTCCGGCGCGGGTGACGATAACCTTACGGGTGGCGCCGGCGGCGACAGCCTCACCGGAGGTAGCGGAACTGATGATTACATTTATACCGCGCTTACCGACGGTGGAGCCCTCGCGGCGGCAACCGGGTATGATACGATCACCGGTTTTGTGCAGGGTACCGACGATGTTTCCATCTCGACGGCTTTCGAAGCCGCGCTTGTGGGCGGTAATCAGGACGGCACCCTTGACGTGACTTCGGCGGCCCAGAACGGGATCAGCAAGACTGCCAACGACAGTGATGTGTTCATTCTGACTACAACCGTCGAAAATCAAACCACACTCGCCGATGTCATCACTGGAGTCGGCACTGTCATCACTGCAGCGGCCGATGAGTTCATCCTGGTTGTGAACAATGCTGCTGGAACCCAGGCGGGCGTTTACGGGGTCAAGACGATCGACGCCAACGCCGGGGCGGCGCTTATTGCCGGCGAGATATATATCCTGGCGATCGTCACCACGGACGCCGCTCTTGTGGCTGCTGACCTTGCCATTGAGTAGCGTGTAGCGTAGAGTCCGCTTGCGGACCACCGGTAAAACAACATAGGTTCTAACATGGGGCCCGGCGGGTGACACTCGCCGGGCTCCTTTTTCATAAGGATGAAGGATGAAGGATGAAGAGCGCGGTGGGTTGATTCCCGCGGGCCTCGTTCTTGCGCGGTGCCTGGGGTCGTCAATGTCTGTATCTACGTCCGCCCGGCGTATTCCCTCTTTCGATTGCCTTTCCTGCGGAGACCGGATATAGTCAACGCGGGCGTCAGGCGCAAGGAGATTAGGGATGACTATTCAACAGCTTCGTGAGGTGCATCAAACTCGGCCATTTCGCCCTTTTGTAATCGAGTTGGCGGACGGCAGTCGAGTTAGGGTGCCGCACCCCGAGTTCGTGGCATATCATCCGACCGGTCGGACGATCACTGTGGTCGTTAGCGAAGAGGCTCACAAGATCATCGACGTGATGCTGGTGACAGCGATCCATGTAGGCGACGGAGAGCACACAAGTAGCGTAGGGTCGTAGGGAACTCTAAATCGGGGGCAAAATCGGGGGACACCATACCTATTTCTTGACACACTCGGCGTGATGGTTTTGAGGTGTAGGCATGGCGCGAGTCCGGTGACGTGGAATGTCCGCGGGCTGGCGCCTGCGGCTCCGAGTAACGCAGGGTCCGTTATTGCGGACCACGGATAAGACAACACAGGTTTTTTTTCGGAGCCCGGCGGGTGACACTCGCCGGGCTCCTTTATGCGCCGCACGGAGCACCGGGCGCGAGCCCGATGACCCGGAACGCCTACGGAGTGGCGCACGGAGCACCAGGCGGAGCACCTGGCGCGAGCCCGGTGACGTGTCCGTGGACTGGCGCCCACGGCTCGGATGGGGCACGATGCGGGTAACGTGTGATCCGAGCACCGCGCGGAGCACCGGGCGCGAGCCCGGTGACATGTCCGTGGGCTTGCGCCCACGGCTCCGAGTGGGTATGATATGACTATCATGGCGGAACCGGTGGGGTTTCTGATCACCTGGACGTGTTACGGCACGTGGCTTTACGGTGACGAGCGTGGGTCCGTGGATGGTGAGAACAACGCCTATGGGACGCCCTACATACCTCCGGACAAGCGACGGATCGCGGGATTGCGTCGACGGATGGGGCATCCGCCGTTTCGGTTGACGAAAGCGGCAAGGGAGCTTGTTACGAAGACCATTGAAGAACATTGCCGTTACCGTGGCTGGGAGCTCCTCGCCGTGAATGCACGGAGCAACCATGTGCACGTCGTGATCGGTTTTGCGGGTGTTGCACCGGAGATGATGATGGGCGAATGGAAGCATGGAGTTCGCGTCGACTTCGGGAGCGTGGTTTGGTGGGGCCGGGGCAGCCGGTGTGGACACGACACGGAAGCACGCGTTACGTGTGGAAGAAACGGGACCTCGATCCGGCCGTCGCGTATGTGATTGAAGGGAAGAACGCGACGCGGTTCCTAGACTCGCAGGCGTGACGACTACGTAGGGTCCGCTTTGCGGACCATAACTGAAGCCGTAGCAACGGAAGAGGGTCCGCACAGCGGACCCTACTCGATGAGTGCCGTAGGGTCCGCCATTGCGGACCACGGGTAAGACAACATAGGTTCAATCACGGGAGCCCGGTGGGTGACACTCGCCGGGCTCCTTTTTCGTAAGGATGAAAGAGGAAGGATGAGGGATGAAGATTGCGGATTGGGGGTTTGGGATTGGGAGCGTGAACGGTCTACGGAGGGAAGACGATCATAGCAGATCGATGGACTGCTCCAGAGTCACGATCGGGGGACACCATACCTATTTCTTGACACACTCGGCGTGGTGGTTTGAGG
>JBARRC010000544.1:0-5821 GCA_049644045.1 Phycisphaerae bacterium | reverse complement strand
GCGATTTATCGCTGGGAACGTGGTGTTTGCGAACGATCCCAGTCCCGTAGGGACGGATGAATGCCGCTTGTCGGTTCAATCGTCCCTACGGGACTGAGATCTCGTCCGGCAACGTCATCCCAGCGATAAATCGCTGGGCTATTCTCACTTGCCCCTATGGGGCGTCTTTGGAAATGTGGGTAATAGCAAGGCGCAAGCGAGGGGTGTGACACCGAACCCGTCGCTTATGCTCCGGGCTCTGATTCAGTTTTCGCCTTTCTCACCGGACCCGTCGCTTACGCTCCGGGCTCTGAATAACGTTTCGCCATTCGCTATTCTTCATTCGCCATTCTTGGCAACCGCTGCGCGTTGTTCGGTTGTGGGGATCTGCTCGATCCGGCGTTTGAGCTCGTTGAACATCTCGTCAATGGGGCCGTAGAGCTCGGTCAATTGCTTCTTGAGGTCGGCGAGTTCCTCTTCGGTGCCGGTGAAGCTTTGGATGCGCTCTTCGAGCTTGGCGATATCATCGCGATGTCGGTCGCGGTGGGCGATGGCGCGCTGTTTCAGCTCCGACAGGATTGACAACGCGGTCGTACGCTGTCCGTTGTCGAGGCTGTAGATGCGGACGAACGCCTTGACGTAGTCCTCCCAGGCCTTTAGTTCCAACGCGATCTGGTCGGTTTCCTCCGGTTCGGGTTCGGCCTTGGCTTGCTTCTTGGCCGCTTCCTGTCGGTGGCGGCGCCGCTCCTCACGGCGCTCTCGACGCTCGGGGTCGGTGGTGGGTTCCCAGAATTCACTGGGCTCGAATTCGCCGTTTTGCCACTGTTTGAGCTTTTGCTCAGCCACCTGCACGCCGACGCCGAATTGCAACGCCTGAAGCTCAAACTTCGATCGCTGAAGCGGAGTGAGGATTTCGCGAAACTCGGCCGTTCCTTGATTGAGCTGCTCGCGAAACTGCTCGAACACCGGTGTGGCCCGCTTTGCCCAGGCCTGCACGCGCTCTTTCGTGGGCGGCTCTAATTCCATCCGCATCTCGACAAACTCATTGACAATCGGCTGAATCGCTGACCGGTGCTCGTTGAGGAAGCCGCTCCATCGCTTGACGACGGCCTCGCGTACCTTCGTGCGTTGAGCATCGTCCAGCTCGTACTGGCGGCTGACCTCATCGGCCCACCGGGTCAACATGAGGTTCATCAGCTTCTGAGAAGGCCAAAGCCCCTCCGGTTGAGCCGGTGCGGAAGCAGCTTTTTCGACTTGCGCCGATGGGGGTACGGGGTTCGCATCTCTCTTTGCCGAAGGTTGGGAAGCGGCAACAGCAGGCAGTGTCGACAGGACCACCACGCAAAGACTCAGGTTTGACACCATCAGCGTCAACTTCCTCGTCTTTCCTAATTCGCTATTCATAATTCTCAATTCATAATTCCTACCAGCGCCCCGCGTTCGCCGGCCGATAAGAGTCAGAGAATCGCCAGTGGGAATGACCGGATGGACGCGAACCGTACTGTAAGCATTGTCGTCCCAACGTTCAACCGTTTTGAACGGTTGCGGCGTTGCGTCGACAAGATCCGACAGAACGTCAGCCATTCGCACGAGGTCATCGTGGTGGACGGCGGCTCAACCGATGGTACGCGTAAATGGCTGGCCACGCAAAACGACCTTCGTGTAATCCTCGAGCCGCGGCGGGAGGGGGCGGTCAAGGCCTTTAACCGGGGATTCAGGGCCGCGGGCGGGTGCTACGTGATGTGGCTCAATGATGACGCATATCCGCTGCCGGACAGCGTGGAGGCGGCCTTGACGATGATCGAGAGGCCGGACCTGAGCAATGTCGGCATGGTGGCCTTCTATCACAACTGGCACAATGAGCGCAACGTCCTCGATCGTGTTGAGCATGACGGCGCCACGTACGAGCTTTGCCACGTCCGCGGCTACCCGTACGCGAACTTCGGCCTGATCCGCAGAAGCCTGCTGGAGCGGATCGGCTATGCGGATGAGCGGTATTACTTCTTCGGTTTCGATCCCGACCTGTCCTTGAAGGTGCAACTGGACGAGGGGCTTACGGTCATCGGCTGTCGTAAGGCCCTCATCCACCACGACGAATGCCACGACGACCGCAAACAAGCCGACCTTTCGATCGGCGAAGAGGACAACGCCAAGTTGTTCGCCAAGTGGGATCTTCCAGAACGGGGCGGCTATCCCGACCCTGCCCCGGCCTATCGGCGGATGCTCATCGACCGCGGGTTGATGTAGAATACAACAGCAATGAAACTCCGCGGAAGAATTCACGGGCGTCGTTGGGGGCTTCTCGTCGGGTGCGTCGTAACCGGGCTAGGCTGCGCGGCGTTTACCGTCGGGCTGCTTGACGGTCTCGACGACTACGGCCTCGACCTGCATTTCCGGCATCTGAGCACCATCGAAGCCGATCCACGCATCGTGTTGGTCGACATCAACGACCACGCGCTATCCGTTGTGGGCGACTGGCCCTGGCCGCGGAGGCGTTATGCTCAGATCGTTGCGACGCTCAACGAATTGGGCGCTGAGGCCATCATCTTGGATATCGTGCTCTCCGAGCCGGCGAGACCACGCACAGAGCACGCCGGGCTTGGAAGGCACTATGACGTTGACACGGAGCTGCCCGAGCTGGGCGACCGTGCCGCGGACCGCCCGATCTTCGACGATGACGAGCTGCGTGACGCCATCGCTGTAGCCGGCAACGTATATCTCGCGATGTTCTTCCGCTTGACCCCGCCCGGCGTCGATCCAGAGGCGCTATTCGACCGCGCGCTCGTTCGCATCGCCGCCCTGCTGGAGGAGGATTTCAGCCTCGATGCGCCCGCACTGGCCCGCAAGCTCGAGCCCGGTTCCCACGAACTCCTTGATCTAAGCACAGTTGAGGAGTACCTGCCTGCCGCCAAGCGTTTCGTCGCGCGACGGGCGGCCAGGCATTTCCTTGAAAGGAACCCCGACGGCACCTGGGGGCAGTTCTTCAAGACGGTGTTGCCCGGCGCTGCGTTCGAGATGCTGACACCGGACCGCGGGGACCTGCTGCTGGCATTTCGAGCGGAAGACGCTTACCGCGCATTGGGCAGGTTGAGTTCGCCGGTGCCGTCGACGCTTACGAATCGCATACCACATGCCTACGACCTCACCCTGCCGGTCGACAAACTCGCCAACGCAGCCAAAGGTATCGGGTTCGTCTCGTTCGAACGGGAGAAGGGGCGCGGCGTGGTACGAGACATCCCGTTGACAGCCAATGCAGGCGGTGTGCTGGTCTTGCAGCTCGGGCTTCTCGTCGCAACGGACGTGCTCGGGATTGATCCCTCATCCATAACCTTCGAGGAGGATCGCCTCGTCCTGGGCACGGAGTCGAAGCGGGTTTACCTGCCACTTAGTGAAGACGGGCTCGCTCTGCTCAACTGGCATGTGCCGCAGCGCGCTGAGCGCTGGCAGGAGAGCTTCGACCACATCCCCGTGACGCGGGTTCTGGAGGTTGCGTTGAATCGTTCAGCCATCGCCGAGAATGAGAGGCGTCTCGGCCTTGGCACGGCTGAACTGGTGGGACTCCGCCACGCCGATACGCCCTGGGAGTACAGCGAATATGTGCGGCTGGTGAACAGGCGGATTGCTCTGCGCAAAAGCCTCATGGCCGAGTCCGAATCGGAGACTCGCACGCAGGTCGAAGGCGAACTCGCCAAGGCCGACGGCGCGATCAAACGAATTGAGGAGGAAGCGGTCCTCTGGCTACACCGGGTACACAGCCTGTGGCAGACCGAAGAACCCATCAACGACGATGAACGCGCTGAGCGGGATAAGGTTCAGAACCTCTACGCGCAGTTCGGTGAGGGGCAACTCGCCGCGCATCTGGATGAACTTAATGTCAATCTCACGGCACGAACAGAGACCGCGATTGCGGAGCTTCGGCCGCGGATTCGAGGTAAGATATGCCTGGTCGGGTACACGGCCTCCGGCGTCGCCGACCTGGTCACCTCGCCGGTGTACAGCAGCATGCCGGGCGTGATGGCCCATGCCAACATCATCAACATGGTTTTGCAGAACCAGCCGGCCGTGCACGCGCCGGGTTGGCTCAACGTCCTTATCCTAATGCTGGGCGGGATCGTGATTACGACGGTTACCTGCGCGCGGGGCCCGCTGTTCAGCCTGGGATCGTTGCTGCTGTTGGAGGTGGTGATCCTCGGCATCGGCGGCGCCGTGTTTTGGAGCGCGACATGCCATGTTGCCTCGCTATCGACGGCGGCTCAGATGTGTGTTGTATGGGCATGCGTCACGGCCTACCGGCAATTCACCGAGGAGCGTGCCAGGCGACAGTTCCAACAGGCGCTCGCCCAATACACTTCCCCCGCGGTTGCGGCCCGCATCGCAGAGAAGGCCAGCGCGGCTGATCTTGCCCCCCAGCCGGCCCAGGTCACGTGTTTCTTCAGCGATTTGTACGGTTTTACCCCACTCAGCGAACGGCTCGGCGCCGAGCGGACGAGGCTGGTGCTCAACCCCTACCTTCGCACGATGAGCCGCGTGCTCGTCGAACACCAGGCGATCATCAACAAGTTCATGGGCGACGGCATCTTCGCCTTCTTCAACGCACCGATCCGGCCGTGCGCCAACCACGCCGAAGCGGCCTGCGCCTGCGCGCTCGGTTCCCTGGCGGCGCTCCTAGAACTCAATACTGAAATGGCGGGCGCCGGCGCCGGCGAGCCGCTCGCAATGCGGATTGGGACTTCGACCGGCGAGGCGTTCGTGGGCGACTACGGCAGCGACACCAAGCTCGACTACACCTGTATCGGCGACACGGTCAATGTCGGTGCGCGTCTCGAGGCAGCCAACAAGGCCTTCGGGACCCGCGTGCTCGTTGACGGTCCGACGCGAGAAGATGCCGGGGACCGCTTCGTCTTTCGCTCGCTGGGCCGGATCGAGGTGGCGGGTAGGACGCTGGCCGTCGAGATGCACGAACTGATCGGCCTGCCCGACGAGGTCAGTCCCGACACGCTTGCCTATTCAGCGCAATTCGAGCAGGCCGTTCACCATTATCAGGCCTGCGAGTGGGATCGCTGTCTGGCGAGCCTGGATCGTTGTCGGAGCTTGCGCCCCGACGATCCGGCGATTCAACGCTACCAGGAGGCCGTCGCACACCGCCGTCGGACACCGCCGCCGCCGGACTGGAACAAAGCCATCGAGCCGATTGTGCGGAAGGCGGAATGGTGAATGCGGAAGGCGGAAGGCGGAAGGCGGAATTCACCATTCCGCATTCACCATTCGTAACTCAAGCCCCTCCTTCAAGCGACCGAAACATCTACTGAGAGGATCGAAGTGCAAGGCACTTCGCGCTCACGACGTTGCACCCCTTTGGGACAACAGCCACTCGCAGATGCACGGACCGCGAACCCATGCCGTAGTTGATGACGCCACTTTGACACCGAACGTTCGCAGCGCTCTTCGGCGCGAGGTCGAGGCACTCAAACGGCGCGACGAGGTTCAGCGCGCAAACCTCCGCCGCCTCGAAAACGAACTGAAACTCGCGGCGTCTGTGCAACGCAATCTCCATTCGCCGCCGCCGACCGGTAATGGTGTTGATTTCCACGCCCTGTATCGCCCCGCTGACGTGATCAGCGGCGACACGTACGAGGTGGTTCGCCTGGACGAATCGCGCGTCGCCGTCGCGCTGGCGGACGCCACGGGGCACGGTCTGCCGGCGGGATTGCTATCCGTCTTCGTTAAACGATCGTTACGCGGCAAGGAAGCAGCGGCCGGTGGTTGTCGCGTGCTTGATCCCGACGAGGTGCTCGCCCGGGCCAACGCCGACATCCTGGGCACCCAGCTCCAAGAATGCCTG
>JBARRC010000543.1:0-8456 GCA_049644045.1 Phycisphaerae bacterium | reverse complement strand
GAATCGTATCCCACAGTTGCTTGTAGAAACCCTCGTCCTGCTTGCCGCTCTTGAGGACCCTCGGGTTCTGACCGATGGCTTCCTCCAGCGTGTAGCCGGTGATCCGCTCGAAGGCCGGATTGACGTATTGGATCGCACCCTCGGTGTCGGTGATAACAATCGCCTCGGCGGCTTGCTCAATGGCAGTCGCCAATCGAGCACGTTCCGCCTCCATCCGACTGCGCTCGGTGATGTTTTGGGTCACCTCGAGGATGCCCACGAGTTTACCGGTTGCGTCCCGAAGAGGATCAGCTCTTACGAACCACGTTCGTCCACCGGGACCTCTCATTTGCGCTTCCTGCGGCTGACCGGTTTGACGGGCTTTCACGACCGGGCACCCTTCACAGACCTCGCTGCGCCCATGCCGGATTTCGTAGCAAAACCGTCCCCGCAACCCGTCCGGAGTCGAACCCACGGATTCGGCTGCGGCCTTATTCGCCCGTACGATCCTCATGTCCATGTCGTGATACACGACGAGATCAGACATGGTGTCGAAAACGGTTGCTTTCTCCAGCTCGGCACTCCTCAGCGCCTCCTCGTGCAAACGTCGAACGGAAAGAAAGAGTGGAGCGATCCAGCCGACGCCAGCCACCATCAAGGCCGAAACAACCAGGCCGACCCATTCCGAGACAAGATCGGGCGGCCCGAGGATGTACCCGGTCCATATCGCCACGAGCATAACACAACGGCGAACGGCCTGGAGCAGAATGGCCGCTGCGATGAACAGCCACGTTCCCCGCCATCCCGTGATCCGGATCAACCGCAGCGCCAACGCGGCTGCGATGAGTTGAAGAAGGACAGACAGCGCTAAAAGAAACGACGCGTACATGACCGAGCTCTTGTACCGCCGGACAAGACCTGGGACTTTTTCGTGTCCGGTACGGACATTACCACACCGCGACAAAACCAGAAGTGAGGGTCTTGCCGCGAGCCCCCGCCGATCAAACCGATGCCGGAGACACACCACCAGCGTTCGCCACTCTCGATAGTGTGCTTCGGTTTCGCTTCTTGCCCCGCCTAGATTCGTTTATCTACAAGAATTGTCACTTTTCGTCAAGATAAATCCATGGACGGACCGGGTTTGGGGCTCTTCAGTGTCGTCGGCCCTATGTGTTCGGCTGTTCCCTCTCCGATCGGCACAACAACTGCGACGTCCCGGCTTGAGGAAGCGCACCGCGTGTCAGGCGACCTAAGAGCGTGTTCAAGAAGGGTGTTGTCCTGTCCAAGCCGCGACCGTCAGGGAGCGGTTTTCTGCGGGAAAGTCAGACAGTTCCCTTAGGGGCGCGGCTCGGAATAAGACTTCTTAAACACGCTCTAAGAGGATGCGATACAATAGGTTGTGGCGATACAATAACCTGTGAGATTATCGTACGACGTTCTGATCTGAGCCGACCGGCGACCAGGTCCGCGATTCTGAACAAGTGCTTACACCGTTCCATGCGGCATCATGAATAATACGGGGTAGGCACGAGATCTGCCGGGGTACCTGATTTGCTCTTTGGGTGAAGGGCGGTACGGCATCGACGTCACTAAGGTCCGGTACATCGGCCCGATCGGGAAGGTCTGGAAGCTTCCCTGCATGCCGGATTTCGTCAAAGGTGTTACGAAAGTCGGCGGCAGGCTGATTCCTCTAATCGATCTTCGAAGGAAACTGGAGCTTCCCGAGGCCGCCGACCGTGCGCGCACGTGCGTCGTGGGGGTGGATGTGGGCGTGCCCATCGCGCTCGCAGTGGATTCGGTCGAGCGTGTGTCCTACTACGCCGCGCACCAGACCCGACGGGTGGTTCGCTTCGGCGCAAAAATCGAGTCTCGCGCCGTCGCGGGAATCGTTACGGAGCAGGACCAACCCTGTCTGCTCCTTGACATCGACTGGATTCTGATGGGTGATTCGCCCGTCCGGCGCAGTGACAGCAAGACAGCCACAGTGACACAACACGTCACTCAATCCCGACAACCGGATTTATCAGGCGACCGATCGCACACCGGTGCTGAACCGGGTTCACCGCCCAGGCTGAACGGACGCACTGTTCGTTATTGCAGTCCGTCCCTCCCGCAGGAAAACCCGCCCGTGCTCAGCCTCGCGACAACATCGAACACCGCTCGGCGGGAGCATCTGGCCAGGCTCTTAGCAAGACCTGTCATCGTTGGCAACCGCCGCGTACCCGGGTTCCGTTCGGGGAACCCGCGGCTGACCGCATTGGCCACGGCGCTGCTTCAGATGCCTCCGATCTTCCGGACCAAAGAGGCCGCTCCGGTCGTGGCATCGCTGTTGCGACATCCGCCGCACGTCTACCGGATCACTCACTTCCGCTACGATTTGGGCAAGCTGCGCGCCCGGCACCTGGCTGAACGCCTCGGAGTACGCCGCCTCTATCGCCTTACGGGGCTCGGGCGTATCGTCTGTGAGACCTTCGCGCAACGCCGAAAAGTGGTGGATATACGGAACATTCTAGCCGAGGCTTTGCCTGCGACCGAGCAACGATCCGCCCTGTCGGCCTGACGGCGCCATCCGATGCTCAACAGACACTACGCCGTCAGTGCTTCTGTAGGGGCGTCGGGGACGTGGCGGTCGGTCCGGGGCGCCGGGCGGGGAACGTAATGCCTTCGTCTTCGTCGTGGCATTCCTCGCAAGAGGGTGGAGGAGCGTACCGTCCGTCCGCGTGGCATTCCTCGCAGTCGATCTCCGCGTGGTTCTCATCGAGGCTCTGACCGGTCAAGGTGTGATCAAACGTGTCCGGATCCCAGTCCTTGTGACAGAAGCCACACTCAGTTTCCAGTTTGCGGATGAAGAAAAGGCGCTCGTGACAGTCCCGGCAGGTCAGGTCACCGTGGTACTTGTGCAGGGAAAACCCGGTTAATGTATGATCGAACGGTTTGGGTTCGGCGCGCTCCTTTTGTGTGTGGCAACGCTCACATGCGTCATCTTCATGACACGGGAAACAGGAAAGATGCCGTTCGTCTGTCACGGGTTCCGGCGTTCGTGCTTCCGGTTCCTGAGCCTCCCCGTGGCATCGGGAGCACATCTGGCCTTTGTGGCAACGATCGCACATGTAGCCGTAGTTGGTGGTGTGCTGCATGTGGCGGAAGGTCACATAGGGTCCGGGATCGTGCTTCGTCTCGTATTTGATAAGCTCCGGGTTCTCGATGGGGGGGCAGCTGGCGGCGTCACCCGGAGGCGATACCGCATCCACACTGACCGGCTCCTTTTGATCGCCCTTCAGAGCGTGGCATACAAAGCACTTGGTGCTGTGGCTCCACTCGAGGTGGCATGCCATGCACTGGCGGTGAACAGCGCCCTTGAGGCTGGGCATGCGCATTTCTTCTATGGTGGCCTTGGCGAACACGGGCTTGTGGCATGCCCTGCACGGCGTATACGGCTTCCCCTCGTCCGCGTGATAGTGGTGGCAGACTTCACATCCGCCCGTCACGCCACCCATTTCGGCGTGGACTTTGTGGTCGAATGGTACGGGCATAAATCGTCGCTCGCTCCACTCAAACGCGTTAAGCAGGATATTATCGTTGGGCAGTTGCTTGTCGGTGGGAATGGTGATTGCCTCAGGCACGGGGCGCGGACACATCCGCAGGCAGGGGGCATCATGGGTCGGATCCTCGCACTCGTGGCACGCCCTGCAGTCCATGCTCGTAAGAAGCTCCATGGTGGGCTTGAAATCCGCTGCTGACTGTGCCTTTGCGATCTCCTTGGCCAGGGTCTCCTTGTCTCTGCCCGCCGCCAACGGTTTTACCTTGAGCCCTCTTTTCGCGGCCGCTGCGGTTTCGGGTACTTTCGGCTCCTCCTGCGCTGACGACGGCTTGCCCACAATGCCCACGTGGAGCACTGCGGCGACGGCCGTTATGGCCACGATCCCTTGCAGGGGGCGCTTTCCTCGGTGAAATCGCATGTTCATGTTGCCCTCGCTTCACCCGGATGGCTGATCACCGGGAAGTAGGTCACGATGATGCGGTAAATGAGCATCAATAACGATACCAGCCCGACGGTCACGGCAAACTCGCCGATCGCCGGGAAATAGGTCTTCGTAGCGTAGGGGGGCTGGAAGGCAACAAGGAATACATTCACGCGATTCAAGGCTACACCCAACACCACGATCATCAGCGCGGCAATGAACAACAGCCGCGGCGTGTTGCGGACCTTCGGTGACAGCAACATGACAAACGGTACGATCAGACCGAAGATCATCTCAACCAGGAACATCAGGCTCTGCGGCGAGCCGTCTATATACACCCAGCTACCGCGGATGAGCATGTCGCCGATCTTGAACGCCAGGTACGCGCCCAGGAACACGGGGATGTACTTCGCGAGTGGGCTCAAAACGTGCATCTCCGGCTTGAGCTTCAACGACCATGAGGCATAAATCGATTCGAAGACCGTCATGGGGAAGCCCACCGCGATGGCTGACAGCAAAAACAGCAATGTCAGAATCGGCGTCCACCACAGCGGATGCATCTTGGACGGAGCGATCACCATCAGGTTGCCCAGGGACGATTGGTGCAGGCACGACAGCACCACGCCGGCAATGATGAAAAGGAACGTGGTCTTGTCGACGAGGCGCTTCACGGCTGCGCAAAGACGACCAATCGCCGGAAACCGCGCGTCGTCGATGAATCGCTCGCACACGATCGGAAGGAACTCGATGTACAACACGGTGAGGTAGCACATGACGCACATGCCTACCTCGAACAACACCGAGTTCCCCTGCCACATCGTCGGCCAGGCCGGATGCCAGATGTTGTAGTAGCGGCCCAGGTCCGCCATCAGACCGATCCCCACAAAGGTGTAACCGAGCGCGGCTGTCAGCAGCGCGGGGCGGGTGATGACGTGGTAGTGCTCGCGATGGAAGATGTGCGCCAGGGCGGCGGTGGTGAAGCCGCCTGCCGCAAGGGCCACGCCCGTGCAGACGTCGATGGCGATCCACAACCCCCACGGATGTTGCTGGTCGAGGTTCGTCACCGCGGCAAGCCCGAAAATGAACCGGTAGGCGGCGAAGCAGACTCCAATGAAGATCAATGCCAGCAATACGAAAACACCTGGCGTCAGTATCTTTCGGTTCACCGGTAGGGGCGGATCGTGATGGCCCACGCTATAAATCCTCCTTCATGAATTCCGGTTGTTGCCTGTTTGGCTTGTCTAGCTAACGACCCGGACTCGAGACTACTGATCTTGCTCCCCCGACCCGGGTTCTTCCGTTTCTCCCGGTTTGCTCAGGTACATGGCGGCGCCCAACAGGCCATACCACGCCAGCGGGGGCATCCAATGCTTGAAGATCCCGTGCTGGATCGCCTCGGTGAGCCGCGGCGGGGCCTTGGGATCGAGCTTCAAGAAGTCCAACTCCTCGAACGGTCGGCTCGACAGGTACAACCAGCTCGTGCCGCCGACCTCGTGCTCGCCGTAAACGTGATCCACGTACACGTCCGGCTCCTCGCGGATCTTCTCATGAGCCAACTTCAGAAGCTCGCTGCGCTTGCCGTAGGTCATCACCTCGGCCGGGCAGATCTTTACGCAAGCGGGAACCGGTTGCTCGTGAGGAACCCTGTGGGCACATAGGTTGCACTTGCGCACCTGCGGTGTCAACGCGATGTGGTAGTCGTAGGTGGGAATCTGGAACGGACAGGCCACCATGCAGTAGCGACAACCCATGCACTTCCAGGCGTCGTAGACGACAGGCCCATCCGGTCGCTTGCTGAACGCTCCGACCAGACACGCCGACATGCATGCCGGGTCAACGCAATGAAAACAATTGAACTTGGCGTAGATCGGCGTGGTCTCGTCTGCGGGATTTGGGTATTCGTTGATGATCGTGTAGGACTGCGGCAGCGGGCGCCGCTTCTCCCTCATAACGGTTTTGTCTTCAAAGGTCTCCATGGGCGGAGGGTCAAGGCCGGCCGCCTCCTGACACGCGTATTCGCACCGGCGGCACCCGATGCACTTGGGAATGTCAACGAGCACCCCCATTAAATCGTCCGAGATCGGCATCACCTCGGACCCCTGCGCCTGTTCCGCAAGCGTACCAACCGTTGAACCAGCTACACCTGCTGCACCCACGGTCCTTATGAAATCTCGACGAGAAATCACCATTAAAGCCGGCTCCCAGTGATTCGTGTGCCCAAACGCTCTGCCCCTGTATCCGGGCAGCCTTCCAACCGTCGCTGCACTACAATCCGCATGCCAGACCGAGGCGTCGACCCAGCCAGGATTACAGCTTAAGAGCCTATCCCAAAACCGGCCTCAGAACCACCTCGATGGATACGCAGCAAATCGCATCTCTATGCCCGACAATAGGTTACAGGCAGCCACCTGAGCTGTCCCAATACGCCTTTTCGGGTTTTGGAATAGGCTCCAAGTCAATTCTCACGATTACGGATGCAACGGAAACCCATCCCTTCCAACAAGATAAGCTAAGTCCGTCTTGCAGTCTAGTGCTCTTTGACGCGTGAAATAAATGCTCCCTTCCGCGCTGCCGCGCCGATAGTCCGATAGAAGTATCTTAGGGAACGCAGGATCGTGTGAGACATCTGCGCCTGCGCCCGCTTACTTGTGCGCAGTGTGCTCTGACGTTGGGGACGAATGGATGATCTACGCCTCGCTGACGTTCTGGCTGCTCGTGATCGTGCTGACCGCCTGGGGCGTGCATCAGCTCTGGAGCGGGATGGTGAAGCCGAAGGTCTTGAACACCATCCTGCTACCGGGGACGCTCGTCGCACAGGTCGGGCACGTGCTCGGCCTGCTGGTCACCGGTGCGACCATCAGCAACACCACGCTCTACAAGGACGACGACTCGGGTGCGCCGGAGACCACACCCAACCCCGAGCCGAAGATTCCCGTTATAGGCCCGGTTATTATTGGCATGCTTCCGATCGTGGCCTGTGCCATCGCAGTTTTCTTTGTCGCCCAATTGCTCGGTGCACCGGTCTTGGTGAAGTTGACCACGACGACGGTCGGCCCGTCTCTACCAACAACCCTGGCGGGTGTCTGGCAGATGCTCCGTGATCAGATCACGCTGGTTGAATCAGTCGTCGCGGTGACCACAGCCGCCGATTTCGCGGACTGGAAGACGTGGGTGTTTCTTTACCTGCTGATCTGCCTGGCGGTCCGAATTGCCCCGTTCCCTGGTAATCTCCGCGGGGCGCTTGGTGCGATCCTCATCCTGGGTATCGGCGCCGCGACGATCAGCTCGCTTTTCGATGTGGCTGACCCCCGCGTCCAAAACGCCTGGGCCGTGTTGAACCTCACCGTGGCGACGTTGCTTTTCCTTCTTATTGTGAGTCTGCTCATCCGCGGGAGTGTCGGTCTGATGAAGCTGCTCGGGAGCGAATCATAAACGTGCGGGGCTCCTTCCCCTGCAAGGGGATAGGTTGAGCTTTGCCTGACGCAGTCCTCCTACCTTCTCAAATTGCCCGTGTCGACCCGTTGCATGGCAACCCTTGACAGCAAGTAGTTCTCGCCCTGAAAGACCGTGGCCTCGCCGGAGACAAGAAAGACAAGGCCACTCGATCCGTGCTGAGACGCCCGCAGCATCAGTTCCACGCTTTTGTTCGGCAGGAGCTTCATGGGCGACTCCGGATGATCCGGATGATCAGATTCAAATACCAGGGTCCACCAATCGCCCTGACGTAGAAGCCGGCCCGGCCGGCTTACCAGCGGTGCCCCCTCCGGAATCAACGTCCGGGCGATCGTTGCATCCTCAGCCGACCGATCGTCCGACAAGGGCGAAACGACCGGCATCACTCCCTCCTTCGGCTGTTGCCGCTTGAGTAACGCGACGACATCCTCGACCGGTGCGTCGGCCGCACTCCCCTCGCCCATCGTTTCCTCCTGCCCGGTTGGTTTGTGGTCAGGAGTCTCTCGGGCTGAAAGGGATCCCTCCCCCACTCCGGGAGGCTCTTGCGGGGCGGCCCGCTCCACCGCGCCGATGGCCCGCCTCACCACTCGGAGCAGGAGGTAGTTTTCACCCTCGAACACGGTCACTTCCCCCGACACGACAAACCTGATCGGGGAAGCAACGCCGCCGGCGGTCCTGACCATCACTTCCAAGCTTGCGTTGGGTAGCAGCTTGGCCGAAGGCTCGCCCTCCGCCGGATCAGACACGAACGTCCACCACGGCCCATCACGACCGAGCCCACCGGATCGGCTCACGATCGCCGATCCCTCAGGCAGCAGGTCGCGCCGCTGGGGCCCAGGTTCCCCCTCACCTGTACCAGCCGGCGGGATCACCTCGTTTATCGGTCGCTGCCGCTGGAGCGCTTTGAGGATGTCCTCCGCCGTGGGCCGGCCTCGTGTGTCTTCGCCTGGCTCGACCGACGTCGGCGTCTGCGGGCTGAGCGGATCGCCGGGGGCACGCTGATCCTGTCGGTCAATTGGAGGGTCGAATGGCAAACTCAGTGCGACGGCAACGGCACAAACG
>JBARRC010000542.1:0-11714 GCA_049644045.1 Phycisphaerae bacterium | reverse complement strand
AGCCCGCGGCTCGCCGCCATCCGCGCGGGCTAAAGCCTCGCGGCTCGATAGGAGCATCACTTGTCCAGGATTCTTGTTACCGGTGGGGCGGGGTTCATCGGATCGCACCTGTGCGAGGCGCTGCTGCGCGGTCGCCACAAGGTGACGGCGCTGGACAACTTCGACGACTTCTACGACCCGGCCGTCAAACGTCGCAATCTGGAGGCGGCCTTAGCCAACGAACACCTGAGCCTTGTCGAGGGTGACATTCGCGATGAGGGGCTAGTGGATGAAGTCGTCGGTAACGGCGTCGATGTAATCGTACATCTCGCCGCCCGCGCGGGAGTTCGGCCCTCGATTGAGCAGCCGCTGTTGTATGCGGACGTGAACGTCCGCGGCACGATGGTGCTTCTCGAGGCGTGCCGCCGGCACGGAGTCGGGCGGTTTGTCTTCGCCAGCAGCTCGAGCGTGTACGGGAACAACAAGAAGATTCCCTTCGCCGAGTCCGACAGCGTGGATGACCCAATCTCACCCTATGCAGCCACGAAGAAAGCCGGCGAACTATTGTGCCATACGTATCACCATCTTTACGGGATTGCGGTCACGTGCCTGCGGCTGTTTACGGTGTACGGTCCGCGCCAACGCCCCGACCTGGCCATCCACAAATTTGCCGGTCTCATCGAGGCCGGTCGTCCGATTCCCGTCTTTGGCGACGGCAGCATGATGCGAGACTATACCTACGTTGACGACACCATCGACGGTATCATGCGAGCGATTCAGCATTGCGAAAAAGGCTATCGCATCTATAACTTGGGGGAATCGCAGCCGGTGTCATTGAGCGAACTGATCGCCATGTTGGAAGAAGTGATGGGCAAGAAGGCGATCATCGACCGTCAGCCGCGGCAGCCTGGTGACGTCGACCGCACCTACGCCGACGTGACCCTGGCCGGCCGCGTATTGGGCTATCAACCGTCGACGGACTTGAAAACGGGACTGGCACGCTTCGTGGACTGGTTTCACAGCCCCGCCGTCCGCAGTGTATAGGCGTATGTGGGACAGGCTTTCCAGCCTGTATTCTGACCGAACTTTGCGAGAAACGGGATGAAGGCGTTGATTACCGGTGGAGCCGGCTTTATTGGATCGCATTTGGCGGAGCGGTTCATAAGCACCGGCGACGAGGTGGTGGCCCTGGATGACCTGAGTACGGGAAGCCTGTCGAATCTCGAGGGCGTCTTGGACCATCCGCGTTTCCGGTTCGTCTACGACGACGTTCGCAACACCGAGACGGTTCATTTGCTCGTCGAGCAGTGCGACGTTGTGTTCCACCTGGCGGCTGCAGTCGGGGTTCAACTCATCGTCGACCAGCCGGTCCGGACGATCGAGACCAACATCCACGGCACCGAGGTCGTGCTGGCGGTGGCCAATAAGTTTCGCAAGAAGGTTCTGCTGGCCTCCACGAGCGAGGTCTACGGTAAAAGCGAGAAGATGCCGTTCAAGGAGGATGACGACACAGTGCTCGGCTCGACCCGTTTTTCACGTTGGTCGTATGCCTGCTCGAAAGCGATCGACGAGTTTCTGGGATTGGCCTATCATCAGCAGTACGACCTGCCGGTTGTGGTGGCGCGCTTCTTCAACACAGTTGGGCCTCGCCAGACCGGCCAATACGGGATGGTCATTCCCCGCTTCGTCGACCGGGCCTTACGAAACGAGCCCCTCTTGATCTATGGGACGGGAAAGCAAAGTCGGTGTTTCGCCTACGTGGGCGATGTCATCGAGTGCGCGATGGCTTTGATAAATGGTCCGAATGCAGCCGGGCGCGTCTACAACATCGGATCGACGGAGGAGATTACCATCGAGGCGCTCGCCGACAAGATCATCGAAATGACGGACAGCAGGAGTGAAAAGGAATTCATCTCATACGAGGAGGCGTACGGCCGGCCGTTCGACGATATGATGCGTCGCGTTCCCTGCCTGGACCGTATCCGCGATACCGTCGGGTACGAGCCCAAAACCAGTCTGACGCAGATGCTTGAGTATGTCATCGCCGAGAAACGCGAGACGTTGCAGTCAACCTCCTCGTAGCGTTAAATCGGCGTTACACGGCGGCACCGACCACGAGCACCGAAATGTGGCATTCCCCGGGTGGTTGCCATGAGACAGACACCGGACGACACGTCAGGAAGGTCTCGAACCACACCCGCTTATGCAAACGGATCCATGTCGACCACAGCGCGTGTAGCGCGAAACACGATGGCAAACTGGGCCGGCACCGCCACGGCCACGCTCGTCCTGCTTTTTCTGACGCCTTATGTCGTCAGCAGGTTGGGAGACGAGCGTTTCGGCATCTACGCGATGGCCAATCAGTCGCTGCTTTATGTCAATCTTCTGGCGCTGGGTATGCGGGGAACGGTAACCCGGTTCGTCACCAAAGAGATCACCGCGGACAACCTCGACGGGCTCAACGCCACACTTTCCTCCATCGCCCTGTTCTACCTCATCATCGGCAGTGTGGGCATTGTAGTCTGCGGCCTCTTGGGCATGGCGGCGCCAACGTTCTTCGACGTCGATTCCTCCTACGCCGCGGAGACGCAACTTCTGTTCCTGGCGGTCGGGTGCAACTTCTTGTTCGGCCTCCTGGGTCTGGCGTACAGCGGCGTGCTGGTCGGCCGGCAGCGATACGACCTGTTGAACCTCGGCAATATCCTGCGGGACCTGAGCAAAGGTGGACTCATCGTGCTTCTGTTTGCCATGGGCTGGGCGACGCTGGGTGGGTTAGCGTACGCCCTGGTAATCGCCCATGTGCTTGCACTCGTTTACTTTCGCCACGCCAGCCGGCGTCAGCAGCCCGGCTTGCGCATCCGCCTCCACACGGTAAAGGTCGAGACAACGCGCCGGATTCTAGGATTCAGTATCTGGAACGGTTTGATTCAGATTGGCAATGTGATGACCTTCGCCACGCCGGTATTCATTGTGGCGAAAATGTTGGGGCCGGAGCAGGTGGTGTTTTATTCGGTGCCTTTCATGATGGCGGATCGGCTGCGGATCGGTGTCGTGGGCATGGCCAACACGTTGGCGCCCATGGCCGCCACCACGTTGGTCACGGGCGATCGCGAGTACTTCCGCACGTTGCTCATCAAAGGGACGCGGGCAGCGGCCACGCTATGCTTTGCATTGGGCGCCGTGCTTCTCGTGTTCTGCGAACCCTTCCTCCACCTCTGGATGGGGCCGGAGTACGCCCGCTCGTGGACCGTCTACGCTGTCTTGATGATTGCGATGTTTGGACGGATCTCCCAGACGCCGACCCTGCACGTACTGGTCGGAGGCGGGCGCATTGCGGGCCTCGCCTACATCCAAATGGCGTCGGCGGCAGCAACCTTGCTGTTGAGCATCTCCCTGGCCCTGTGGACGTCGTGGGGCGTGCTCGCCGTCGCGGCCGGTGTCACCATTCCCCTCTTTCTCAGTCACACAATTTTCTTACCATGTTACGCAGCCCGACAGATGGATGTGTCGGTATGGCAGTACGTTCGGCGGTCCTACCTCTGGCCGACCTTGAGCACGCTCCCGGGCGTCGGGTTCGGGTTATGGCTGAGCCGGGTCTGGCCGCCGACAAGCTGGGGCCTGCTTGCCGTTGAGGCGGCCCTTTCACTGGGTGTTATCGCGGTCCTGGCATGGTATACCTGCGTGGACGCGGCGATCCGGCGGCGGTTCCTCAAAACCTTGGGTATTGCATGAATAATACGTCCCCGACATTTGTGACACCGTCCCACTCGCCACTTTCCGCGTTTGTTCAGGATTCCCTCCGGCGCGTCTCACTTGGCTACCTTGCGTGGCTTCTACTCGCCCTGTTCTCGTCAGTCGCCATTTACTATCTGTCGCGGGGATCCGGATCATCCTCGATTGCCCCGGCCTTATTCCTGTACTATCTGCTCGCATCGGTGCACGTCGTAATCCGCTTCCGGCAGGGTGGCCGGGCGAACATTCTGCGGCCTGATATATTCTTCCTGCTCATGTACACCATGTTTCATGTTGCCTATGTGACCCTATACGTGCTGCGGATCGTCCCCCACCTGAGCGAAGTGTTCCGGTTCGACCATACCATCCCGGCCGCAATGTTCGTCGTTAATCTCGGATTGATCGGGTTCCTCTTCGGTTACGAGGTCATGGGGGTGCGGGCCACGCCGTATACCGGCACGACACATCCTCGCATCCCGACTCGTGGCTGGTGTGCTCTGGGGCTCGGGCTGATGATTGTCGCGTTTTGCATGCACATCACTGGTGTTCTCCTTGTGGGAGTCGACGCTTTTCGGTGGCATGCCTACGAGGCCGTGCAGTGCGTCAAGCCGAAGGATCCGTTCCGATACGACCTCAAGAGTGTCCGGGCCTACCCGCGCCACAACTCACCCATCAACCCTGTTGAGGAAACTGATCCTTTGCTTGCCTAATAGAGGACTATCGACAAACCAGGACATTGTGACGACTACTTATTGGGGCACATATGTTAACCATTCTCATTTTGGCTTTCTTGTCATTTGTGATTCCGTATGGGATACTCAGGCCATTCTCGTTCCTGCAAAAAATGCTGGTCATGGTAATGGTCGCTGGGCACCTCGTAGTGATATTTGCATGGCATTCTCATGTGCTGACAACAACCGGTTTCCCCATTATCATAGATGTTCATAACGACTGTCAGAAGTATTATGACGCTACAGTCGATTTCCGAAATGAGCCTCCTTTGTCCGTGTCAATAGCAAGTGTCAGATCACAACTTGATGAATCTAGAAACTACGGGTATCCATACCTCTTGGCTCTCTTATGGACTCTTACGCCTTACTCGATACTTGCCATACGTCTACTCAAGACAACCCTGTACTTCGTAAGTCTAAGTTGCCTGGCCCGTGTCTGGCGTCGGGACTATGGTAATCGTCTGGCAATGTGGGGATTCGCGTTCTTCGGCTTCATATTTACACCCGCCCTTTACTATAATTTCCGGAACCTGAAAGATGGATTAATTTTAGCCCTGTTCATCTTTCTTTTGGCGACGTTGGATACACTGCTTCGGCCTAAAGAAAGGCGCGTGCATCCTTTAAGTACTGGGCGGGTCATTCGTTACTGGGCCGCAGTCTTGTTCCTGATCTTTGCGATCTCGACAATCAGGCATTATGCTGCGGCTGCGATCATAGCTGCGATTGTAATGCACGCTATTACGGTGAGCAAACTGGCAATAGCAACAAGAGTGTCGCTGCTAGGGGTTATGATTGTTGCTGGAGTGGTTGGGCTGCAGGCTGGTATTGTGTCAGAGCTTTCAGAACTGGCTTCGACTCACGCAGGTGCTCTATCATTGTGGACTGGATATGGTGTGGTACAGGCATTCTTGAGCCCACTGCCATGGGGACCCTTATTGGAACCTTACTTGGCTTTCTTTTATTGGATTTACTGGGCATTGCTACCATATACTCTATATGCCTTGATCCGCCATTTGCGGAAGAATGTGACGTGGCATTTGTACATTTATTTAATGGTTGCATACCTGGCGAGTGGCCCTATCGGGAATCCGCCACGGAAACGGCTTATAGTGTATCCAATTATGGTATCTTGGGTGTTGGCTCATTTAAGGCGTGTGAGAAAACCTGATGATCGGTGAGTGGGTGACAGACGTCGTGCCCGAGAACGGGTCCAGACCTTATGTTAGCACAACAGCGCCGCTTGGGCTCGCCGACCGCGACGGTGCAAGCGAGGGTGGGTTCCTTGAAACAAGTGTCGGAACGGGTTTTGGGCGTCCCAAGATAGCGTCGGCTCCTTTGGGCACCTGGCAGAACCCGGCATTGCCCTGTAAGTCCCTACAGGACATTGCGTTAGGACGATCGCCAGGTACTATGTGGCGCTGTGGTGCTAGTTGCAAGCAGGAGTCACGAATCGGGGCCGCGACGAATTGGTAAGAGCTGCACGTTGATTCGGGTCTTGCACATCTTCGGTCGGATGATTCGCGCAGGTGCGGAACTGCGTACGGTTGAACTCATGCCCTTGCTTGCCGAACACGGAGTCCACTGCGACGTTTGTACGCTCCTGCCGGGTGCGGGGGCGCTTGACGCACGAATCCGGGCACTGGGCGGAGAGGTTCAACCCTGCCCCTTGAGACCACGGGTGCTGAGCTTTTCCCGCAGATTCCGGCGTCTGCTACGGCACGGAGACTATGACATCGTCCACAGTCATGTCCATTATGCCAGCGGGTATATGGTTCGCTTGGCGCACCGTGTCGGCGTGAAGGGTCGTATCGTTCATTTTCGCAGTACGGGAGATGGCCGGCCGGACACGATACGGCGAGCCCTCTACCGCAAGATCATGCGGCTGCCTCCAATAGCGTGGCGATGCTCGGTCAATTATCGCCGACTTGGCTGTCGGTGCCGGTCGTATGGCGCTCATGCGCCACGTCGCCCGTCATCGCCTGCTCGCGGGCTCCGGTGGTCGCGCAAGCGGACACAAATATCGCCACAGCCAACAAACTGAGGGACAGAAACGTTCGCACCAAACCTCGATTCATCATCATCTCGCCTCCCGCTGGATCCGAATATCCAAAGCCTTCGATTCGTGTTGCGATCGAAACTACGATTGATTTCGAGGAACCGGCGCGTCGCGTAGCCACTGCACTGTCACGCCGACCTCACTCTGCAAGTATCGTAGAAGGGCTACGTCGAATGTCAACAGAAAGAGCAGGGGGATAACACCTTAGGGACGTGCTTCAGCGGATGAGGCGAGAACGTCAATGCCTCCCACCAATCGGGCGATCGAATCTATGCGAATATTGGACCAGCCGTGCGGTTGTTCGTCTTGAATGATTCGAATAACACCGAGCATTGCTTCGGGAGAGATGCCCGCAGCCCGCAGATAGGCGACACCCTTGGCATCGGCGGCCAATTCACGGTCGAGGGCTTCACCGGCGGTACTGTTGCGCGGCTTGAAGTGATCCTTGGAGACAATATGGGCCATCTCGTGGGCCAGCACGGCAGCCAGCAACTCGTCCGTAACCAACCTCACATACAGCCCGCGAGTCACATAAATGCGCCCGCCGGGAAGCGAAAACGCGTTGATCCGGTCCGTATTGAGCAATCGATACTGATATTGGGCTTGAATGCTGTCCATGCCCCGGCAAAGCCGCCGTCCGATACGTTGCATACGCTGCCCGGCGTCCGTGTTCCGGACTATCCCGCCGTACCGCGCTTCCACTGATGGGGCCGCCCGCGTCCCCGCAAGAGCCTCGGCCTCCGGTGTCATGGAACTCGGACCGCATAACCCCGCAGACACTCCGTGACAGCCAATCAACGTGGCCAGTAAAAGGATTACAGTGCTTCTCATCCCCGCTGCTCCATACGGACGGTGAATGCATGGAGCCGGTGTCAGTACCTTTCATCCCCCCGGCTCCATACCGCGAGTGTATGGAGCAAGCGTCGAATATAACCTTACGGGAAGCAAACGATGTGAGACACAAGACAGGCGCAAGGCATGCGCACGCCCGTCCGATAGGCGTCGATCTACGCGGAACGATTGCTGTGTCCGCGATCAAGGTATGATAATTCGCCTACGTATACCTCTTCTTCTTCTTCCGTCGGAGTCAGACTGAGGAACTCCCCAGAGAGATACTACCCCGGCGGATCAGTGGCGGTCGAAGCCGCGGATCACTCCTCGCCCCAAGCGATCAGTTCCTCTGGAGGTGGGATTAGAGCATCCCATAGACTGGTCGTGTAACCTTTCACAAAGGACTGAGTCCCGGCGATTACGTTGTGCCGGACATCGACCCACGAGCATCCCGAACCGAGCAGCATGCCTCCTGCCAGAAGGGTCGTCAACGCAGCCATCTTCGTTCTACGTACAAAATCCGTGCTGATCATGTTCCAAATCTCCCAATGGAATAAAACCAAGGCCTAGATTGCAATCTTGATGCGTATCCCGCCGACCAGGGCGTCGCGAGCGTCTTTGTCGGCACCGGGATTGGTAATCACCTGGACGTCGGGTGTGATCTCACACCACGGCGCCACTTTGATCTTGTAGTATAGCTCGTACACCGTCTCGCGGTCGGCCCGGGAATCAATGTTGTCCCGATACTGGCTGGACAGGATGGCCTGGGCAACGCCGAAGCCCAACACGTCCGACTCGCGCATCGGGAAGAGCCCCTGATACGCCGCGCCAAGCGACCAGACGTGGCTGATCTTGTTCACGTCCCGGTGGGCCGCACCCACACGCGCAAACACGCCGAGCCCTTGCTTGTCCTTCGGGTTGTCGTTCTCCTTCCACACCATCTGGTCGAAGTTGAAGTAAAAGCCAACATCGCCACTACGGCGGCGCTCGGCCAGCAACCCGCCGAGAGTATCCCTGAAGACCGTTTTCGGCTTCGGATCCAGCCACCAGCCGAAGCGGTAGTGGCCGGGCAGCAGCCCGTTGGCGCCCTCGAACTTCGGAACAAGCCCGAACTCCCAGAAGGCGCGAAACCGATCTTCGTCGTGAAACGCGGTGTCCCAACCGCCGGTCCCCCGGGTGTGTTTCGACTGTCCGATATCGGGGTCGAGTGCCGCCGCCTGGACATACAACCAGTCCACCGGCCACACCTTGAGAAATGCACCGACCGCTTTCGTCGTTGGGATGGTCCTGTTGACGTACAAGGCTTGGTTCATGAACTTGCTCATGTAGCTATCGGCGTAGGCGTTTCTGTCGGTCCAATCGGCCATGTCCAGCTTGCCGAAGCGGAACTCGAGCCGGTCGTCAAAGAGGCGCTGTCTGTACCAGTACTTGTCGAGTTCGATCTCTTTATCTCCACTCGAACCCGCACTATAGTACGGATGCCACAGTGAGCCGACGTGGCGGCGGATCCCGCTGTTCCATGTCTGGATCCCACGAATGAAGAAGGTTCCGTCGGAAACGAGTCCCATCTTCCCGAAGTCAAGCTCCATATTGTAGAATGCCTTCCCCGCCGTCTCGTGAGCGTTGTGCGTGTTCAGCCCGCCCCGGAAGTTCATCTGGGTCATCGTGCCCAATAGGATCGAGAAGTTGACACCGGCATCCTCCATTTCTGTCCGCACTCCGCCCCAATCACCCGTAAGATTCTTTGTCGTCCAGAGGTCATAGGGCTTGGGTTCCTCCTTCGTCGTGGTGACCGTCGTTGCCTGGGGTTCCGCCTGTTGCCCCCCCGACTCGGCCTCAGATTGCGGAGGCGCCTGACTCTCCTGCCCCACTGCCACGCTCGCCGCAACGAGCAACGCAGGCAGAAAGACCCATGATCCAAAACTACCCAACCGACGCCGGATCGTAATCATGCCAACTCTCCAACAGAGGTTATCTCGACAAGCGCGCTAGCCCGGATTATTCACCCCAACGAACGAGTCGTCGTAAACCAATGTAGCGCCGGGGCTTGTCCCCGGCGTTGTCTGCGCACTGTACCTTCGGGGCGCCACCTACAAGGAGTGGCGCTACAGGAGGTTATGCGCAATGACGCGGATACCGTGAATAATCCGAGTTATCGGCGTTGATGATGCCAGTCAATCAAGGAACTTGCTCTGTGGCGCGAAAAAAATGTACCCTGGATGCTCGCAATCGTCCCAGCGGTCGAGACAATCGCAGTCCTACGTCCAAGTTGCGCTCACACGAAATCGCAAAGCTGGACACGACGATTCAGCCGCCATAGCCACCGTTCTCCAAGGTCGACTGAACGCCGCCCCTACCGCCAGATGTGTGGGCCGGGTCGAGAACCTGGCGTTCTCCCCGGGTTATGTGCGGCGTCTTCGTCCCCGCCGGCCGGGGCGGTAGCCCACCGTCGACGCGCGGCGTCCGCCGCGCTTGGCACCGCTGCCTGGCATACGCTGTCGAGAGCGGACGCGATCGCTGGCGGGCGTTTCGGATTGTGCGCGTTGCCGTTGGGCTTCAATCGCGGCCTTGGGTGGCTTCGACGGGATCAAACAGTCGCCGCCATTCCCGATCAGATCCTCCCGTCCGGCTTGTGTCAACGCCTTGCGCACGAGGAAGTCATTCTCCGGTTTGAAGAACTGCATCAGCGCTCGTTGCAGCTTGCGGTCGCGGGGATGCTTGGCCACATAGACGGGCTTCATCGTCATCGGGTCCAGCCCCGTATGGTACATGCAGGCTGCGATGTCCATCGGCGCGGGGATGAAATCCTGCACCTGCTCGGGTCTGTACCCGTTCTGTTTCAGGAACACGGCTAGGTCGATCATCGCGTCAAGATCGCAGCCGGGGTGCGCAGAGACGAAATAGGGAACGAGGTATTGTTCCTTCCCGGCCTTCTTCGACGCTGCCTTGAACTTCTCCGCGAACGACTGAAAGTCTTCGATGTCGGGCTTTTTCATCAGCCGTAATGTTTCAGAATCGGTGTGTTCGGGCGCCACCTTCAAATGCCCACCGACGTGATGCGCCGTCAACTCCTCCATATACTCAGGCGAAAGCTGCGCCAGGTCCATCCGAATGCCGCTGGCCACCAGCACCTTGCGTATGCCCTCCTGTTGTCGCACCCCTTTCATAAGCTCGATCAACGGGCCGTGATCGGTGCCAAGAAGCGGGCATATTTTCGGATGGAGGCACGACAGGCGTCGGCAGATCGCCTCGATCTGAGGCCGCGAGCATCGCATCGCATACATGTTCGCCGTCGGCCCGCCAATGTCGCTGATGACCCCTCTGAGATCCCTGTCCCGTCCGAGTGCCGCCACTTCGCGGATGATTGACCGTTTGCTGCGCGACTGGACGATGCAACCCTGGTGCGTGGCGATCGAGCAAAAGGCACACCCGCCGAAACAACCCCGCATGATTGTGACCGAGTCCTTGATGATCTCATGCGCGGGGATCGGCTCGGTATAGCTTGGGTGCGGCTTACGCGTATACGGCAGGTCGTAAAAGAAATCCATCCCCTTCTGCGATTCGGGAAGGCGCGGTGGATTGCACACGACCGCCTGCCGATTGTGCCATTGAACCAGCGTTTTAGCGTTATATGGGTTCGTCTCGATGTGAATGCGTCGCGTCGCCTCGGTGAACTTGTGCTTACCCGTCTTCACCTCCTCATACGACGGCAGCACGACGACATCATCCCCTGACGGCGGCGTCTCCCTCGCTCCCATTGCATAGGCCGCGCCGCGCATGTCGCGCAGGTCCTTGACCGTCTCCCCGGATGACAATCGCCGGGCGATCTCCACGATCGCCGACTCACCCATCCCGAACACGACGAGGTCCGCCTTGGAGTCGAGCAGGATCGACCGTTTGACCGTATCGCTCCAGTAGTCGTAATGCGCGAGGCGCCGCAGGCTCGCCTCGACCCCACCCGTAACGATCGGCACACCCTTGTAGGCCTCGCGCGCTCGTTGGCAGTAGGCGAGCGTGGCACGATCAGGCCGCATCCCGATCCGGCCGCCGGGTGAATACGCGTCATCGTTGCGGATTTTTCTATTGGCTGTGTAGTGATTGAGCATCGAGTCCATATTGCCCGCACTGATCGCGAAAAACAGCCTCGGCCGACCGAACGTCTTGAAGGGCTCGAAGCTATGCCAGTCGGGTTGTGACACGATCCCGACACGGAAACCGTGGGCCTCCAGCACCCGACCCAGGATCGCTGCCGCGAAGCTCGGGTGGTCGACGTAGGCATCGCCGGTGACAAAGACAACGTCGATCTCATCCCACCCGCGTGTAAGCGCCTCCTCTCGACTCATCGGAAGCGCTGCAGATGAACAGCACGATGAAGCACCAAGCGG
>JBARRC010000541.1:0-12929 GCA_049644045.1 Phycisphaerae bacterium | reverse complement strand
GTCCTGCCCGCTGCGCTTGTGCTGTTGGTCGTGTCGCTGGACGTCCCGGGGATTCTTCGACTCGGGCCCAAGGCCGTCATCATGTTGCTGGCGGGAACAGCCGGGGTGGTCATCGGCGGGCCGTTCGCGCTATGGCTGTGCCACCACATACTGCCGGAGGCGTGGCAGTTGCCCCCGGATGCCTGGCAGGGGATGGCCGCGTTGTCGGGAAGTTGGATCGGTGGCGGCGCGAACTTCGTGGCCATCGGCGAGATCGCCGGTACGACCGACTCGATGCTCGCAACGATGGTCATTCCGGATGTCTTTGTTGCCAGCATTTGGATGGGCGTTTTGCTCTACCTGTCGGGGCATCAGAGGAAGATCGACGCCTGGACGCGGGCGAACACCGCGGCCATCGACGATCTAAAACACCGGATGAGCGATTTCCAGGAGCGCGTCAACCGAATCGCGACGCTTCCCGATCTGATCATCATCCTGGCTTTGGGGTTCGCGGGGAGCTGGTTGAGCTATGCAGCCGGTGTTGAACTTGACGAGCGCATCGTGGATTTTGCCGCCCGGCATGATTCCAGGTTTCTGACCGATTTCAGCAAGAGCGTGGGGGCGTCAACCTGGAAGTTCATCATCGTAACTACAGTCGGTGTGGCCTTGTCGTTTACCCGCGTCCGCAACCTCGAGGGGGCGGGCGCTTCGAAGCTCGGGGCCGTTATGATCTATTTGCTGGTGGCGTGCATCGGGGCGTCGGCCGACTTTCGCAAGATCATCGAGGCCCCCGGCTTCATGGTCGCGGGCTTTATCTGGATGGCCGTCCACATCGTCGTGCTTCTCGGTGTTGGCAAACTGATTCGCGCCCCGATTTTCTTCGTGGCCGTCGGGTCGCAGTCCAACATTGGCGGGGCTGCCAGTGCCCCGGTAGTGGCATCGGCATTTCATCCGTCACTGGCCCCCGTCGGTGCGCTGCTCGCCGTTGCCGGGTACGTGCTGGGCACCTACGCCGGTCTGGTCTGCATGTCGATGCTCAAATGGGTCGCCCAAACGGGCGGCTGACGGTGCCGCATCCGATGGAGTTGTGGAATGGTCTTCGCCGAAGTTCGCACTTTGTATGACCGGCAGTTAAAATAGAGTAGCTTATGAGCTTTGCATTAGCATTCCCATCTTTACAGGATTCACTGGGGCGATAGCTTCCCAGTATCACACCCGGTGGGTACGACTTATCATTCAGGCACATTCATACCGGGAACTTGGGGTCAATGGCGGTACGTAGGACGAATTCCAGGCCGCTGGTTCGTTCGCGGTCGAAAGAAAACGATCGACAACCATGGCGCTGACGCGGCCCTCAAAAAAACGTGCCTTTGCGTTGCATTGACCGCCCCAACCCACTATATTGGGCATCCGTCGCACGGAGGCATGTGCTTTCCGTGTGCTGTGAGCGCGTTCGGGCCTTAACATGTCGCTCGATATTCTGCTTGCGGGCGTTGGGTCGCCGCGCTCGAGTGTGTCCTTCGGTAAATTCTGCATCCGCCGTGGGTGTTGAATGTCAAGTCCATGACCCGGAGGCGAAGGATGTGTTTTCAGGAACAACGCTCGTTGCAAGGTGGGCACGGGTCAACATGTCCGGGGTGGTTTCACTGCGCTCCATACCTGGTGCGGCTCTCCCGTCGAGGTGGCCCCTCGCCCGATCAGGGCCCGGTCGAGAAACGATTTATATCTTCTCCGGTTATCCAAGCTCAGAAAGGAACCAAGCCATGACAACGCAGGTAGCACAGAGCACCCGGTTGTGTCGCGACGTGGTGGTGGCACTATCTGTCATCGTTCTGACGGCATCCAGTCCTTCTCCACAGGCGGCGATGGCGGCCGAGTTCGCGCTGGTCCCCGTCAGCGCGACCGGCGCGTCGTACACGATCGACGGCAATGAGATCACGTTGTCGGGTGGTGGGGGAACGGTGACGCTCGAAATCCGCCTTTCCGACTGGGCGCCGAACCTTTTGAGAAACTACCAGGCCACTATCGATTCGTCGGGATATACCAGCGGCACCCAGGGCAGTCTGACCCCCGACCCGGATCAGGCCGTGGTCGACACGGAGCATCCCGACTACGTCTTTGCAGGTGTGGTAAACCTCCCGGCCGTGGACACAGCCACATTGAACTACAGGTATGCCGCTACGGTTCTATACTCGTCCGACGCTGTGTCCGACCCGGGTGTGGACAAGTACGGCGGTACGCTGGTACTCGATGTCTCGGCCGATGCGCGGGGCATGTTTACGGTCGGTTTCCTCTCCGGCTTGGGCCAAACCTCTATGGTTGATGAAAACAGCCAGCCCATCACGCCGCTCGATTTGACGGCCGCCCTGGTCACAATCGAGGTGGGTCGGTGCTGCTACGGCATTGGCAGCCGGGACGCCGGCTGCATCGACGACATTACTGAGGACGAATGCTATGAACTATATCCTGATGCGGTTTTCGATCCGGGCCTGACCTGTGCCGATCCGTGTCCCGAATGCCTCAGCGACGAGCATTGCGACGATGGGGTGCTCTGTACGGAGGATATTTGTGACTTGGAACTTGGCGTTTGCAACAACATACCGAACGACTACCTGTGCAACGACGGGAACGAGTGCACGGACGATATATGCGATCCCATGATGGACTGTGTAAACCCACCATCACCCGAGGGTACGGTATGCGACGATTTCGAGGAGTGCACCTACAACGATATATGCGACGGGTTGGATCCGCCAAGCTGCGTAGGTTGGTATGTGAACGAGGTCGTGTGCGGCACTCCTGAGGACTGCGAAAGCGCGACCGGCGTGGCGTGGGATTGTGTGGAGGGCTTCTGCGTGTGCGAGCCGGCTCCGACCGCCGCCTGCTGCGAAGGCTCTATTTGCTCGGTTACGACCGAGCTGGGGTGCGAAGCGGTCCTCGGTGATTGGCTCGGCGGCCTTGATCCGCCCGTCTCGGACTGCACGTCCGACCCCTGCGCGACGGGCTCCTGCTGCCTCGGACCCGGTGAATGCGAGGATGAAACGGTGGGCGGCCAACCGATGACCAAGACCGATTGCGACGTCCTGGAAGGTGAGTACCACGGTGGGGTAACCTGCGGCGATGGTCCATGTTCCGACTGTCTGACCCACGAGGATTGCGACGACGGGGTGTTGTGCACGGAGGATTACTGCGATCCGGAAAGTGACATGACGTGCATAAATATCCCCAACGACGCCCTGTGCGATGACGGGGACGCATGCACGGACGACGTGTGCGATCCGCTAGCGGGCGACCCCGAGACGGGGTGTCTAAACCCGCCGTCGCCCGCTGGGACGCAATGTTTGGATGAGGGGATCGGCTGCACGCGGGACGTGTGCGACGGTGATGGGTACTGCGATCACATCCCGGACGACAGCCTCTGTGACGACGGGCAGTTCTGCAACGGTGTCGAAATGTGCGACCCGATCAACGACTGCCAGCCCGGCGAGCTACCGGATTGCAACGACCCGGTGGACTGTACGGTCGACACCTGCGATGAGGTCGACGACGTCTGCGTCCACACGCCGGACGACAGCCTCTGTGACGACGGGGACATGTGCACGGACGAATGGTGCGATCCCGAGATTGGGTGTGTGATCGTCCCGGCACCAGCCGGTACACCATGCGACGATTACGACGAGTGCACCATCTTCGACGAGTGCGACGGGGCGGATCCGCCGGTCTGTATCGGCCTGGACGTAAATGCGATGCCGTGCATAGACCCGGCAGATTGCGATTTTGGAACTGGGATACAGTACGAATGTGGCATCGACGGCTACTGCATCTGCGAGCGCTGCGTCGTGTCCGAGCCACCGGTGCTCGATCCGAACGTGCCTGACACCGGAAACGGCACCAGGAACCGCTACCTCTCGTTCTCGGCGGGCACCCCAGGCCGCAACGTGGCGCTTCGCGTAAAGTTCGTGAGCCTGCCGTCGCCGCACAACTACGCGAACGGTCGGACGATGTGGGTCAAGGCACCCTTCCCGGTCTCCGAGAAGGCCGGTACAACGGGCTCCAGCCCGCCGGACTTCTGGGCCGCGGAGCTGGGGTGCGTGGAAGATGCGCACTGGGCGGACTGGACCGAGTATGGTGTCGTCCACGTGTATGACGTACTGGGCAACGTCATACCGAACGGCACCTATGAAATACAGGCGATCGACAGTACCTGTCCCATATACTCCCGGTCGAGCTACTCGGAGCCGCTGGTGATCAACACGAGCAAGTGGGGTGACGTGGTTGGGGAGTTTTACTTGGATCCGGAGGATTGCAGGACCACGCCGAACGGCTACACGGATTGCTGGAGCCCGCCCAACGGGGTCGTTAATTTCGACGACATCTCGTCAGGCGTCGACAAGTTCAGAAACCTAATAGGTGCACCGCAGAAGTCGCGGGCGGATATCGCCGGGGATCCGCCATTAGGCATCGTGGACAATATCTGCAACTTCGTCGATATCTCGTATTGCGTCGATGCCTTCCGCGGCCTGCCGTATCCGTTCTATGGCCCGCCGGAGACGGATCCGTGTGACGGGGAGATGGCCGAGGACGTCTTCTGCTCCGCCGCGGGGATCACCGTTGAGATCTTCCCGGGCGTCTTGGGCGACTACCCGCAGGGGTTCGAGGACACGCTGATCCTATCGTCGGAGGGCCTCGGCGACGCAGTGGTCGTCCGGACGGATGCACCATTTGACGACTGCTACGAACACGGCGAGTGCATCTATGGGGATTGTCCTCAGATCGAGACGGAAATCACCAATCTGGAGCTTGCCGGTTTCAGTGCGAGGTTGGGGAACGTGGTCGTCCGAGAGCGCAGCGACGTTGTCTCGGATGGTGCCATTTGCTGCGTGAAAGCTAATCCTGACACCGGAGACTTCATATCCGGCGACAGCTACTTCAACGTCTACGTGGAGATCGACGTGCCCGCTCACGATGTCACCTTGCGCACGGGTGATGAGCCGGTCCGCCTGCAAGCGGAGCACATTACTTCCCTGCCCCCCTTCAACGACGACTACATCCCGCAACCACCGACCAGCGGGGTCTGCGAACAGCCGGGCGGACCTCACACCATCCCGCTCTACCTGACGGGCTCCCCGTATCAGGTCGGCTGGCTCACTCACGCCATGCATCACGTGGGGTGTCCCCCGGAGTACGAACCCCTGGGGGTCATTGAGATCGAGGAAGACTTGAGCTCACCACTACGAACCACGGCCGCCGCAGCCAGGAACTTTACATTCAGTACCGGCTGGCACTATATCCCGGGGATCGATCGGATTGAGCTCCTGATAAACGGAGTCCTCTTCGATTCTCTTGCTTGTGGTGGTGCACAAGGGTGTGGTTGGGGGGGGACCGTGACACTCAATGAGATCGACAAGCTGACGAGCAAAATGGTGGGTGTTGACGCAGCGGTCGACGAAGTGTCTACGCGACCCATTCGAAAGAATGCGGATCCTGCGACTTGGGTGGATGTCCTCTGCACGGGTGGAAACGTCACGCTGCAATGTGGTGAGCCGACCCAGAGCCGCGAGTGGAAAGTGCTCAAGGGCACCGAGAAGGTCGAGCCGGACGGCCCATCGGCCTCCATTACGTTCACCATTACCGGGACCAAAGCCAGCGACGCTATTAAGGACGTGCGAATCCGCCACAAAGCTAAGGACGCCGACGGCGACGTCGGCCGGTCGCTTTGGAACTTGACGGTCGTGGAAATAAAAGACATCGACGTGAAGAACGACACGGCCACCACGATTGACGACGGACCGAGCACACCGGCCAAGACGGATGTGGCTGCCGCTATCAAAGGTTCAGGAGATGTTCTCGTAGAGGCGGAGCTGAACCCGAATGTTAGCGCCGCCGATCTTCCCGCCAACTTCATCACGTGGACCGGCGGCCAGGCCGTTGCGGACAATCAACTGCAAAGAAAGGCCTCCAAGTCCGCCTGGGCCAAGCATACGTTGCAAGCGACATGCGGAACAAGCAAGTACACAATGCTCGTGTACATCATCGGTGCGGAGAAGGGGGGATACAGCCCCGCCAACGGCACCAGCGGCACTCACTTCGCCGACAACAGCAAGGGATACTCAAGCACAGGATTACTCGGGCCAAACGCCGGGACGGGAAGAGCAAAGAGTCAGTGTGAGATCGAATTCTCCGTCAAGCCGGACGCCCTCATAACAGACGGCAACAACGGGCTGTTCAAAAAGAGCCATATCCAGTGGGATGTCAGCCGGGACAAGCGCGTGATGAAATGGAAGAAGACGGGCGGTACCTGGTCTCTGGTCGACGATCGCAGCGCTTCCTGGGCGTCTGACGATAACTGGCACACGGAGGAAGACAACAATCCGTGGAACGGCAATGGCCATCTCTACGGCAATGATGCGCCGGAGAATATACCGGGCGGTGTCCAGGCCTACGTCAAGAAGCTGAACATGCGAGAGTGGGTGCGAGTGGGCCTTGGGGGAACCACCGGCCCGAATGGCACGCGCTGCTCCGAGTACTACCCCTGGCACGCGTTTCGTTCGCTGAAGAAGAACCCGCCCTGGGTCAACGACAACACCTACGGCAATGAGGTCCCCACCGGCAACATCTTCTGGGGCACGGTCCCCACCACAGGGATCACTATAACCACGGCCAGCCTCCCCAACGGCAAGGTGGGGCAAGCGTACAGCCAAACGCTGACCAGTACTGGCGGGACGGCCCCGATTACCTGGTCTCTGGATACGGGGAGTCTCCCGCCCGGTCTAAATCTAAACGCCACCACAGGGGCCATAACGGGTACACCGACACAGGCGGGGACGTTTGCGTTCACCATGGAGGCACAGGATTCCTCGGCCCCGCCGCAGGCGGACCTTCAGACACTTTCGATCAAGATCGTCCCCTAGGGAGATATTGCGATGCTTCGGACAGTGTTATTGTCGGCTGTGACAGCAACCATACTTCTGACGGGGATTGGATATGGGGGGGACACGAAGACGAGAGCAATCTCGGGCCTGCTAAGTGCCGATCCCCTCACTCGTCAGGCAGCCTTTGACCGGGTGGTGGCCGAGCGAGCGAGGACCGTTCAGGAGCTCATTTCGGTACTGGGCCGAAAGGGTATCGACAAGTCTTACCAGGGTCCGCTGCACCGCGCCATTGTGTTACTCGGCAAGCTGAGGGCCAGGGAAGCTGTCGCGCCTCTTTCCAAGTTCCTACTATATGTACCGGTTGGCTTCGAGACGGAGGAAGAAATTCCGATTGAAGCCTACCATGTGGCGGCCGTTGCCCTTGCCGAAATAGGGTTTCCGGCGATCGACGCGATGTTGGCCAAGATCCGAAACGCGCCTGAGGAACGTGAGAGACGGCTTGCCACATGGGTCATTGCGGAGATCGAAGGCAAAGAGCAGGCCTTGAACCGGATTAAGACGGCCATACGGGAAGGTGGCGAACAGACAGAACGCTTCCAAGCCGCCGGGAGGTACATCGAGACCTACAAGCCTACCTTCGGCACACCTGGCTTGTAGTAAGCGTGTTATAAGCATATCTCCATACGGAATGAGAACTCAGAGCCTATCCCAAAACCTCTGTGGGACCGGCTTTCCATCCAGTCCCCCAGTTAAGTCCAGGGCGTCAATGGACCAGTTTGGGGATAGGCTCTACGGCACGAAGAAAAAACTGAAATCGTGTGTAAGATTCCGGCCCCCAAACGCGACTACCTGTTGGATGGGCCCATACGTCCCGACCACAGATAGTCTATTATGAAACTCTCTGCACTTAATGGTATACCCCATCTCCCCACAACACTGAGCATTGTTTCTTTCCCAGATTACCTATTACTAACTTCCCCATCTTTCCAACAAATGGGAGGACTTTTTTCCAATTTGGGTGGAATATGGACCAACTTGAGGTATACTAGGCAACACAATTTCTCACGGAGTCGGGGAGAATGCTTCATGAGTTCAAGCGTCAGGCGAGTGTTCCAGTAGCGTCCTTAAGTGGCGCCAGGCGTCACTGTGTTCCGTTAACACCCATCAATGGAGGTTCCACCGATGGAGGCAAACAACCGTTACAACCGATGGTATGCAGGTCTCGGCGTCTTGGCTTTGGGTGCTTTGGCCCTCAGCCTGACACTGCACGACGCGGCTGCGGAAGATGACGTAGTCCTGAAGAACCCGCTGTTCAGTACGAGAGCTGCTCCGATCCACGGGGGAGTTCAGGTTAGCCCAGGCGCGCCGCAACCGATGAGCGGGAAGATGCAGGTCCTTCCCTCCGTCAAGGTGGACTACCGCACCAGTGGGCCGCTTCAGGAAGGAAGCGGCTGGGTAAAGAGCGGTTTCCGTGCCTGCGCCCTCGATGAGGAGTGCAACGATTGCGACCCGTGCACCGAGGACACGTGCCAGGCAGGCACATGCGTAAACCGAGCGTACCTGCCGGGTGAGATCGCGCCGGACTGTGACGACGATCTGCACTGCAACGGCCTGGAGGAATGCGTCGCCGGCGAATGTGCGCCGAGTACGGTCCCGCCGTGTCTTGCCCCCGACGTGTGCGATGAGGCGGAAGACTCGTGCGTCACCGCCTGCGTTCCTGGCCCTCTGGCCTGCAATGACGGCCGGGCCTGCACGCCGGTGGACACCTGCGCGAGCATCTGCGAGGGCGGCGACAACCATGCCGAGCCGTGCACTGTACCGGCTAACTGCCCCGGCGGACGGTGCGTCGACACCTGCACGCACACCAAGGTCGATTGTGGTCTGAACGGGGTTTGCAGGGAGGACGGCATGGGCGCCCACGTCTGTTCGAAAGGCCGCTGCTGCTTTGACGTTGACCCGACTCACTGTGAGCACTGGACGGCGGAGGCCTGCTATAACCATGACCCGAATGACATGTGGCTGGGCGTCAATGACTGCTACGAGGGCCTCGATTGCCCTAAATATGGCGGCGGCATCATCGACGGGCGCCTGGTGAACTGGGGCTACCCGTTTGCCTACGAACCCGGCGTTGTGACGGTCGGCGGTGTGTCCGGCCTTGCCTGCGACAGTCTCACCAGCATCGGGGATGACTACAAGCTGATAAACGCCGATACCGAGTGGTTTCTGGAGCTTCAGCACTTGCGCTTCGCCGCTTACGTGTATCCGGGCTGGTCGGCCCGCTTCGCGATCGAGTTGAGGGACGAAAACGGGCTCTTGATCGAGGACGTCTTCTACCCCGATGCGTTTAACGCCACGGGCGGACCAGCGATTCGAACCGTCGAATTCGATCCGCCGCTGATCATCCCGACGACGGGGATCATCTCGATCTCGGTCGCTGAGGACTTCGGACCCGGTGGCCGGGTGGCCTGGCTCTCGACCGATCAGGTGGACGTCGGGTACGGGACTTCACCTTTCCCGGATGCGAACGACACGACCAAATTGTTCGTGAACGGCGCTGTCGTGGACGCCGATGTCCTCGGCCAGTGCAATGGCGGCGATCGCGACGGCGAATGGTGCGACAGGCGCAACGGTAACGCCGATTGTACCGGTACGCCACCGACGCCCAACGGGACCTGCGACGACGTCCCCGACATCCTGGCTTTCGAGATCATTGGAGAATACGCGCCTGAACCGTTGGGTGCGTGCTGCGACGTAGCAATGGGAACCTGCGCGCATGAACTGCCGTGGGATTGTGAGGCTCAGGGCAACGTGTTCAAGGGCATCGGCGTTCCCTGCGGTCTGTGCACTGAGGGTACCGGCGCTGGGCAAATGTGTGACGGCGACGAGGATTGCAATGATCCTCCAATCACGGGCGCCTGCCAGCAACAGATCTGCAGCATCAGCCAGCTGCCATGCTGGTTGGATGACGACCCGCCCGTGTACCAGTGTACCATCGTCGGCGAGACGTGCGTCGATCTTGCCGCCGCGTGCGCCACGCAGGCCTGCTGCAATGATGCTACCGGCGACTGCGAAGAGGTCGTCGGCATCGTGCTGAGCTGCGATGAGCTGGGACCGGGATGGACGAGTCTGGGCTTCGGAACCGACTGCGACCCGAACTGCTGCCCGCAGACGGGTCCCTCGACTCAGGGTGACAACTGCAACCTGGTCACCCCCGTCGTGATCAACGTTCCTGACGACTTCACGGTTGCGACGAAGACCTTAACCGGCAACAACAGCGCCGCCACGTTCGATGACTGGAACGACGGCTGGTGCAAAGCACACGTCTTCAACCCGGACGGCGATACGAAAGATCCCGGTTGGTGGGAGGCGTTCAGCATCGATGACTGTGCGAATGTGCGCATCCAGCTCTGTTGCTCGGATCCCGTTGTGCGACCGGCCTGGGGCGACCTGTTCACCGGGTGCCCGTGTGAGGTCGTTCTGCAGACCGCCGGCATAGACCCGCCGATTGGTATCGGGGAAGACAATGAGAGTGCCGCGCGTGGCGCTCCTTTCTGTGACGAGGACAACTTGTGGATGACGTTCGGGCCGCTCGAGGCGGGAGTCTATTACTATCCGCTCTACTCGGCGCCCGACGGAACCTATGCGTCGCCGCCCGGCGGTACGTATCAGCTCAACATCCTGGTCCAGAAATGCCCGGTGACCTCGTGCTGCTACCTCGGGTGTACCGGGGATACGGATGTGGTATGCGCGGACGATGCCGATTGTTCCGTCGCCGGTGGCACCTGCGAGCCGCAGTGCCTCGATCTGAACGAGCTCGATTGCGAGGCGAGGGCCGGCTGGTGGGGAGGCTATGAGGATCCCCCGGATACGGTTTGCACTGGTCCTCAAGGCCAATGCCTGACGGGTGCGTGTTGTCTCGAGCCGGGCGTGTGCGAGGACACCGTGCCCGACCGAGCACCCATGACTTACGACCTCTGCGTTAACCCGCCGAAAGGCGGTCGCTACATCGGCGGTGCCTCGTGTGCCGACGATCCATGCCCACTGTGCCCGATCGAGTCTCCCAGCAACTGCCTGGAACCCGACCACATCTTCGGCGCCCGCACGGACTCGGGCGAGACGCCGGACCTCCGCCGTGCCGAAGACTTCGTGGCCGACGCGAACTCGATCGGTGAGGTCTGCATAAGCGGCGGGTGGATCTACCGCACGGACTTGGGCGACACGCCGGACCTCGTCCCTGGCGAGGACTTCGCGGTGCTCCTGCCTGGCAGCCGGCGTATTGACTGCGCCTGTGTCAACGATACGCAGGAAAGCGACTGTGAGCCACAAGTCGAGGACGTCTACACCGTCAGCATTTACGATGACAATGACGGTGTGCCGAACAACCTAGTTGCGTCGAGGGTTCTGACCGAGGACGGTCTGGGTGCGGACGGCAAGTGGTATCGCGGGCTCAAAGAGATGTACGACTTCTACGATACCTGGATGATCTCGTTGAAGTTCGACGAGAATCCGATCACCGGACTGATGGTGGACGAGACTTACTGGCTCGCCGTGGACAACAATACCACCAATCCGGATCCCAACACCTGTACCTGGGTCTGGATGGCGAACTTGCAGGGCGGCAACGATTGGCACATGGCGGACCGTAATGAGCAGTGGGAGGAAAGTGACGGGCGAGCGTACGATTTGGCATTCTGCGTCGGTCAGACGGCGGGCTTCTCTAGGAATCAGAGGGGGACGGACCCGATCGCGCCGGTGGGCCGCTGCTGCCTGTGCGATCCGCCCGGCGACTGCGAGGACCTTACCACGCTCCGCGACTGCGAGGGTGCTCCGTTCGAAGCAGGGGACCTTGGTGGAGCATGGGACAAGGGTATGTCCTGCACCGATGGGCCCGGGTGCCCCGACGAGCTTCCGGACGGTGACGTGTGTAGGGTGGCCATCAAGGAAGAGCCTATTCATGAAGCTTTCGACGGCCCCAACGACTTCTCCAACCAGTGCGCGGACACGGATGGTCCGAACCCGGTTAAGTGCGAGAACGATTGGCAGCGGTTTGGAAACGACGTCTGGTATGCGTACACCGCAACGTGCACCGGAATCATGACCGTGGACATGTGCGAAGGCCCCAACTACGACGGGATCATCGCGATCTACCGTGACCCCTCAGATCCGACGACGTGTGATTGCCCACCGGAGCAGGCGAAGACCGGACCATCGCTCCAGTACGGCCTGGGCGCGGATGACACGTGCGGTGTTGTCGGGGGGCCACCGACGATCTCGAAGTACGTCGAGAAGGGCAAGTGCTACACCATTCGGATCGCCGGATGGGCAGCAGACGAGAGGCCCCGCGCCAGTAACCAGGCTGCCGGCGGGTTCCAGATCATATGCGGCGAGTGCGACCACCCGGTGCCCGACACGGCGATCGCGGAGCCGTGCGTGGTCGAGCAGGGCACCAACGGCACCAGGAACCGGTATCTGGGGTTCAGCGGCGGTCTTGTAGAGGGTGAGCCCTATGCAAACCCGATGGCGATCCGGGTCAAGTTCGTGGACATTCCGGGTTCCGATTGTGACGGTCAGCACATGTGGGTGGCCGACCCGCGTGACGTGAGCGAGAAGGCCGCTACTTTGGGTTCCAGCCCGCCGGACTTCGTGGCGGCCACGCTGCGATGCTATCTTCCGAGTGGTGATGGTCCGGACTTCCGGGATTGGAGCATCTACGAAGTCCTCTACGTGTATCACGAGTACATCGTTCCGGGCGCTACGTACGAGATCCAGTTGGTTCCGATGGGCTGCGAAGGGGCGGAGGATGCTTACTCGACCCCGCTGACGATCCGTACGAGCAAATGGGGCGATGTGGTCGGCGAGTACAACGAAGGCGCCTGCTGTACCAGGCACGGCTACACGGATTGCTGGACCGCGCCCAACGGCGTCACCAACTTCGACGACATTTCGTCGCTCGTCGATAAGTTCAGGAACCTGTATGGTGCGCCGCAGAAGTCGCGGGCGGATATCGCCGGTGATCCGCCGGCCGGCATTCCGGACCAGCTCGCCAACTTCGTCGACATCTCGTATGACGTCGATGCG
>JBARRC010000540.1:0-4807 GCA_049644045.1 Phycisphaerae bacterium | reverse complement strand
GGTTCGCCCGGATGTCGGTCTGACCTTTGCGCGGGCGCTGCGAAGCTTCCTCCGTCAGGACCCGGACATCATCCTCGTCGGTGAGATTCGTGACCTGGAGACGGCGCAAATCAGCGTCCAGGCCTCGTTGACGGGACACCTGGTCTTGACGACGCTGCATACGAACGACGCCCCGTCTTCCATTGCGCGCGTGATGGACCTGGGGCTGGATCCGTTTCTGATTACAGCCACACTCGAAGCGGTAGTGGCCCAGCGGCTCGTGCGGCGTATCTGTACCGACTGTAAGACGGAGTACCGGCCGACCGAAGAGCAGCTACTGGAAGTGAACCTTCGGCCCGAGGATGTCGGCGACCGGGTGTTCTATTACGGAAAGGGCTGTGATTACTGCAACAACACCGGCTATCGCGGGCGGCATGGGATTTTTGAAATCATGGTTCTCGATGATCGCCTGCGCGAGTTGATCATGCAGCGGGTCGCCACCGCCATCCTGCGGCGCGAAGCCATCAAGCAGGGGATGCGAACGCTGCGAGAGGTGGGGTTGTTGGCGATTTACGACGGGGTCACCTCACTGGATGAGGTGGTCCGGGAGACGATCATCGAAGAGTAATGTAATCACGTGATCCGGACGCGTTAGAGAGGATTTTGACATGCCTACCTTCGCATACGAAGCCATGAACCAGGGCGGCCAAGAAGTCAAGGACGATATTGAAGCCGCCTCCAGCGAAGATGCCCTGGCGAAGATCCGAAACCTTGGCTACTTCCCGACTCGGATTCGGGAAAAGGGGGGCATGAGGGCCAAGGCCGCTACCGCCGGGAAGAAAAAAGGCACCGGTTTCTCGATCGGCCGCGTCAATCAACCCCTTATCACGCAGGTGACCCGCCAACTATCCACCCTTCAGGACGCCGGCCTGCCCATCCTGCGAAGCCTGAACATCCTGCACGAGCAGCAAAAGCCGGGTTTGATGAAGAACATTCTGCGCGCCGTAGCGGAGGACATCGAAGGCGGGTCCACGCTCTCCGAAGCCTGCTCGAAGCATCCCAAGGCGTTCAATCGGCTCTACGTGAACATGGTCGCCGCCGGCGAGACGGGCGGCGTGTTGGATGTGATCCTTCAGCGGCTTGCCGAGTTTATGGAGAAGGCCCAGAAGCTGAAGGCGAAGATCAAGGGGGCGATGGTCTACCCGGTCGTCGTCGTCGGTTTCTCCGTGTCCATTGTCGTGGGCATCATGATCGTGGTCATTCCGAAGTTCAAGGAGATCTTCCTTGACTTTGACGTGACCCTCCCCGGGGCCACGCTCTTCCTGCTCGGCACCTCCGAGTGGGTTGTGCACGGGACACCGCCGGGATGGATGGTTATCGTGTTCGGCCCGTTCGCCGCGATGGCGCTGTTCAAGCTGATCCGATCCACCAAGGGCGGACGCTTCGTGACCGACACTGTGGGGATCAAAATCCCGGTTCTCGGCAACATGCTGCAAAAGACCTCCATTGCGCGTTTCACGCGCACGCTAGGCACGCTGATCAGCGCCGGTGTACCGATTCTGGAGGCGATCAAAATCACCAAGGAGACCGCCGGCAACGAAGTTTACGTTCGGGCGTTGGAGAAGGTCCACGATTCCATCCGGGAAGGTGAGAGTTTCGCCGCACCGCTGCGGTCAGCGAAGGTGTGCGACGGCCTGGTAACCAACATGATTGACGTGGGTGAGGAAACCGGTGAGCTCGACAAGATGCTCCTGAAAATCGCGGACACCTACGACGAAGAGCTGGACGTGGCCGTCGCCAGCCTCGTCTCGCTCGTCGAGCCCATCATGGTCGTCTTCCTCGGCGGCATCGTCGGGTTCATCGTCGTCGCCCTGTTTATGCCGCTCGTGCAACTGATCTCATCCGTCTCCGGATAATGGGTGATGGAGCCGGCGAGACATTCCTTCGGAATACCGGCCAGGAGATTGGCAACACCATGATTCCCAAGCATACGTTCCACACCACCGTCGGGCGAACCCACCAGTGCCGCAACCAGGCGACCGCGTTTTCGCTGGTTGAACTGCTCACTGTCATTTTCATCATTTCCCTGCTGATCGGGATTCTCATCCCATCGGTCAACAGCGCCCGAAACGCGGCCAAGAGACTCACGACCTCAAAAACCCTCGACTCCATTAACGTCGGGCTCGAGATGTTCAAGAACGACAATGGATCGGACTTCCGACAGACGAACGGGTATCCGCCCTCGTTCGCGCACCCGCGCATCCCGGGGTGTGGTTTTAACGCCTCCGTGGGACAGTTTCCGTTTCTGCCAGAAAAACCGGTCGTATACGGCGCGCATTGGCTACCGGCCATGCTGATGGGCGTGGACAACTTGGGTTACGTGAAACGCAGTTCCGTTCCCACTGACCTCCAGGAAACGCCCTGGTGCTGGTATCCCAGACCGGGCATGGAATGCGATATGAATCGGCCACTGGAGCGCATGCAGCTCTATCTCGACCGAGGCGTCAAAACGATCCCCACGGAGAGATTGCCCGGGCATCCACCCGAGGACCTTGACGAGCTGTTCCCGGGCTGGGACGAGGACTCCGACTCCAAGGACGGCATGCAAACGCTCCCGGTCATCGTCGACGCCTTTGATCAACCGATTCTATACTACGTAGCCAGTACCCACGGGCATATGTCAAACATGCTCGAGGACGTCCGCGACCCCGACAACGATTATTCCGGGGGACCGCAGCAGGACGGCACGCCGTTTTTCTTCCATCAGGACAACATCGGCTTCACAGGCGACAAAGACAAGGGACATCCCGGGTGGAACTTCGGGAACCGCGAGAAATACCATGCGATCGCGGAGTCGGGAGCGGACCTTTACGCCTCGCAGATCGTAGCCCCCGCCAATCGCGAGACTTTTGCCCGCTACATTCTCGATCGCAAGCTCTACGTCTCACTTGTGGGGAATCCCGATCGGGACGCCGTCCTGCGTCCGGTCAAGGCGGATAGTTACTTGCTAATCAGCGCCGGGCCTGACGGACGCTACGGTACAAATGACGATGTCTCGAATTTGCCGCCATGGCCGGAGTAGGACCGCCTGACACGCTGGACTGACAAGACGCTGCACCGACAAGACGCTGCACCGACAAGACGCTGGCTTGAAGCCTTGATGTTACCCGTATTCGCAGGGATGCCCCGTAGGGGCAAGTGAGAATAGCCCAGCGATTCATCGCTGGGATGACGTTGCCGGGCGAGATCGCAGTCCCGTAGGGACGATTGAACCGACAAGCGGCATTCATCCGTCCCTACGGGACTGGGATCGTCCGCAAACACCACGTTTCCAGCGATAAATCGCTGGGCTATTGTCGAATGTCCCTCCGGGACAAGGTTCCGGCCCGGCTGCGCGGGCCCGGGAGATGTGGGTAATAGCAAGGCCTGAAGCCCGCGCCGGTATCCACGCGCCGTTTGAAATGCGCGACTCATGCTGTACGAAGGGCAACAATGATGAATAGTCAACGAACGACATCCTCGCGAAGCGCTTTCACGGTGATCGAGATGATGGTGGTGATCGCGATTATCGGGTTGCTGTTGGCGGTTTTGATGCCTGCGTTCAGCGTTGTGCGGACCAAGGCCCGCCGCACGCAGGCCGCCGCGCAGTTCAGAGCGCTGGAGACGGGCCTGGTAATGTTTCGTAGCGAGCAGGCACTCGGCGGCATGCTGCCACCCTCCGCGAGTGATAATGAGCAGGATCATCAGCTCATCGCCAACCCGAAACAGCTCACGGAGGGCAACAATGACGCGACGGACGTCCGAATCGCCGGTGCGCATTTGCTGGCTCACGCCATGATCGGCGCGGATGGGCTGGGAACCCCGGGCTTTCAGGATATCGGAACGCCCCCGGACGGTTTCTGGTGGGATAACACGCACGATGAAGAGGATGGCGGAATCTACTATCTTGACCCCGACAACGACATGCAAGAGGCACACACACGCTACGGCGGAGCGGGGTACGTTGATGAGAAGATGAAAGAGGCCGCCAGGTCGTTCGCGGATCTTGTCGACAAAGGGACGATCCTAAACCTCGACTGCGGCAGCCCACCGGACTACATCGCATGCGATGAGCTCGTGTTCGTCGATCCCTGGGACACGCCGATTCTCTACTACCGGGCCAATCCGGCCGCCTTGCGGATGATCGGCGACAAGGAGTACTACGGGATCTACTGGCAGGAGGACAATGGGATCATCACCGGCACCGAAGGGGGGCTAATTGCCCACAATGGACTCGACTTCGGTCAGGGCAAAAGGAACGGCCGCTATCATGCGATCTCTGTGGCCGAAGCTCCCGAGCCGACCACGCCCATTGACGGTCCCGGGAGTATCCTCGTCGACGACAACGTTTATGGCGATTCCTTCGCACGGTTCATCCTCGACCGTTCGGTTCAGGTGCGCCCCACGCCGGTCTGCAGGGATTCGTACCTTCTGATTAGTGCCGGCCCGGATGCGCGCTACGGCACCGACGACGACGTGACGAATTGGAAAAAGGAAGCGGACTAGATCGTCTGGCAATGCGAGCCGCGAGCTTTAGCCCGCGCGGAGTTGCGGATGACGACCGAGCCGCGAGCTTGAAGCCAGCGCGGACATCCGCGCAGGCTAAAGCCTTCGGCTCAGAATACGGTGGGTGGCATGGCCAAGCGCAGCGCCGCCATGAGCTAGGCGTCGTTCTTAACGGCGTCTAACATGCCGGCGCCCGTCTCCGACGGGCTTGGGCATGCCACCCCCCCCCGCGGGCGTGAAGCCCCCGCGGGCAACCGCGCAGGCTAAATCCTGCGGGTCGCCA
>JBARRC010000539.1:0-10028 GCA_049644045.1 Phycisphaerae bacterium | reverse complement strand
AAAGTGGGAGTAGGCGTGCCTGACGATCCCAACGAGAGGCCCCACATCCACGTCCAGACCAAACTCGTCCCGCATTTCACGGACCAGGGCTTGCTGGTGGGTCTCGCCGTTTTCGATCTTGCCGCCGTCGCCGCGCGAGGCGTGCGTTGTTGCGTGTGTGGCGCCGACTATTCGATCACGCATTGGTCACCGAGAAGGGGCCAGACACCGGGCTTCGTCGTGAGCGGTGGTGCCGTCGACGCGGAACGCCCAATGACGCTTGTCATCGACATGGACCGCGGCCTGCGCGTCGATCATCTCCCCACCACCACGCCGCAGGGACACGAGATCATCGTCGAAGTCGCTGCCACGATAGCCCAGCGGGGGCTCCCATGGCTGCGAGAGGACTTACTCTCGGGCGTCGTCGACTCGTTCCTTGCCGACAACGAACAGAGTCTGTTTGCAGGGTACGCCCTGTCGAACAATCTTCACTTCTGGGAAGAGGGCGTTCGAGGCTGCCCTCCATTCGGGTGCACTGGAAGAGAGTCCCGTTGAAACGATCGAGGAACTGGCCTTGGCAGTCACGTCCGACACCTTGCGTCATGGCCAGAGGTGGGCTCACACGTTTGAGAGCGGCTGTGCTCGACGGTGATCCGGATCAGGGCGAGCTCGTCGGGTTATGGCCTTATATGCTGGTTAAGTCCTTGCCAGCACGTAACCTACAGCTTTTCCAGAAGGTTGCATGTCTTTTTCCCAACTCCACATGTGCAACATATTCGACATGTGGAGCACCATTTTTAGGCCTCATTTTGGTCACCCCTTCCGTCCCGTCACCGCGAAGCCGTTTGTTTGAGGGTCTCCTCGTGGTCGAGCGTGGTGTTGGGGAGAATGGGCGAGGAAGAGTATGATGGCGGTGGTGGGTCGACGGACCGAGGCAGCGTTACGCGAGCGCGTTAAGGAGTTGACTTGCCTGTACGGCATCGCCCAGGTGGCTGGCCACCATCGGAGAACTGGCTGCAGGCGTCGCCCATGAGTTGAACGAGCCTCTCAGCAGTATTCTGGGCTTTGCTCAGCTGGGCAAGGACTGCCCCGGCCTGCCCGAGCAGGCGGAACGCGACTTCGAGAAGGTCATCAGAGCGTCACTCTACGCGCGCGAGGTGATCCGGAAGCTAATGGTCTTCGCCGGCCAAATGCCGCCTCAGAAGACGAGGGTCAATTTGAACCAAGTGGTTGACGACGCGCTCTACTTCCTGGAGTCACAGTGCACGAAGACCGGTATCCGAGTCGTCCGCGAACTGGCTCCGGGGCTGTCGCCACCGGCGAGTACCTCCAAGCCAACTTGACCGATGTCAGGAAGCCGATCATCCTGACCGGCGCTATGCGGCCTTACGAGTTCCGCGATACCGATGCCGTCCAAAACGTCACCGAGGCTCTCTTTGCTTGTGCGCTGCTGGATCCCGGTGTTTGGACCGTCATGCACAGCCGGGCCCTCCGCTTTCCTGGTATCGGAAAGGACCGTACCAGGATGACTTTTGTGCAAGAAGGTGAGTAGGCCAACGATGGGGATGGCATCCAAACGAGAACGGGTTTGAGACGAAGCGAAGGAAGTGGCGCAACCAACGCATGAGAGGCTGCAACACGACAAGCTGCTTCTTCGTCTCAGACCTGCACGGGCATGTGGATCGCTATGAGAAGCTGTTTGCTGCTATAGCTGACGAGCGCCCGGCGGCGGTGTTCCTGGGGGGTGACCTGCTTCCCTCGGGTCTGGCACCCGCCGAAGCCCTCGACGTGGGCCACCGCGACTTTGTGAACGATTTCCTGGCGGCGAACTTCTCGAAACTGCGAAAGTCGCTGGCGGGCGACTATGCGCGGGTGATGCTGATCCTGGGCAACGACGATCCGCGTTTCGAAGAGTCCGCGATTCTCGACGTGGCGACCCGCGGTGTCTGGGAGTACATACACGCACGCAGGACGCGACTGGGTGAGACCAGTGTCTACGGTTACGCGTTCGTTCCGCCGACGCCTTTTATGTTCAAGGACTGGGAGCGTTACGACGTCTCGCGTTATGTAGACGTCGGCTGCACCTCGCCCGAAGAGGGGCACCGCTCCGTCCCCATGTCCGAGCACGAAATCCGTTACACGACGATTCGGGAGGACCTCGAGAGACTCGTCGGTGACGATGCGCTGGACCGGGCTGTCTTCCTCTTTCACTCACCGCCGTATCAGAGCCACCTTGACCGGGCCGCCCTCGACGGGCGCGTGATCGACCATGTGCCCCTTGACGTGCATGTCGGCAGCATCGCCATCAAAAAGTTCATCGAGAGACACCAACCATTGGTCACCCTCCACGGTCACGTGCACGAGTCAACGCGGCTGACCGGTTCGTGGAAGGACCGAATCGGCCGGACGGTGTGCTTGTCCGCCGCGCACGACGGGCCGGAACTTGCCCTCGTACGGTTTGACCTGGAAGACCCTGCGGCGGCCACTCGGGAACTCATATAGGCCCGCTGACACCGCCCTTAAGTGTCAAGGGCTTGGCTGGATCGGTGACGGCATCGATCTTGGCGGCGTAGCTTGTCTTGTTGGCGACGTCGTCGTCGGTGACGATGTGAACGTCCAGGATGCCATCGGTGCGATAGCCGGTGTGGAAGTAGTTCATCTCGCTCAGGCACAGGCTCCAGCCCTCCAGCCATTGCATCAACGTTTCTTGCTGCTTTGGCGAACCGGTGAAATGGACCAGGATATCGATGTCGCTCCCAGGACCCGCGGAGGCGTTCTTCGTGCTTCCAAAGACGTAAAGGGCCTTCACGCCGAACCGGTTGGGATCGAGTTGGCAGGCGAGTTGCTCGGCCATGCGCATACGCCAGTGCCAGTGGTCTTCCGCCGTCGGCCCGGGACGTTCCGCCTCCCGGCGGATGATCGACCTGCCAGCCTCCGGCGGGGTCAGGATACCGACCGCCTCATCCAAATCGGCGTTCATGAGGATGCAGAGAACCTGCTTGTCTGCGGACTGAGGTACGTCGATGACCCGAACGGTGTCGGCCAGGTCCGCCGCTTCGGGCACCAAGTCCGCGAGAATGTTCGGCGACCGATTGAAGAAGAGCTCATTGAAGACGATGCCTTCATCGTCCGGATACAACGGCAGATACCGGATGGACGACTCCACCAGGTCCTGAAAGAAGTGGGTGCCGAAAGATAGATCCGGGAGGTAGTTGCCCTTCTTGCGGGCAATCTCGATTAGGGCCGCCGTGTTGTTGATGTCGGAGTAGGTCACCTTGACGCCGAGTTTGATATCACCGCGACTACCCCAGCGTCCGGGCCCCATCAGGATGAACTTCCGCTTGGGCAGCAGCTTGTTGAGCTTGCTGACCACCCGCCCCACGGCCGTCAGTTGAGACAAGTCCCCCAGCCGGTTGTAGCCCTCCGGATCCACGTACACGATGTGGGTAATGTCGAGCACTTGGCCGTTGGACACGTGGTGGTTGGCAGAGAAAACCACGCGCTCCCTGGGAAGATCGCGGGGGATCGAGGCCGGGACAGCGTCCTGCGAATGGCCCTGAGGACGGCACTGCAGAAGATAGAAGTCGGTGCCGTCATGGGCGAACTCGATGTCTACCGGTGTGTTGAGCTTGTCCTTAAGCAACTGCAGCAGGGCGTGTACCTGTTTAGTGAACGGCGTTCTGCTGACGACACCGTCGAAGGTGATCACCAGGTCGTCTTGCTCGAAGTCGATGTTTCGGCCCATTGGCTGCCGAAGACGGTCCTGATCGAGGATGGAGACGACAAGCTCGATTGCCGGGTAGTCAGGTCCTTGTTCCCTAAGCAACCGTACCACATCGACGGTCTCGAATCGCTGCGTATCCAGATTGATCACGTCCAGCTTGCGGGGCGAGTAGCGTACGGTCTCGTCCACGGTAACATTGACCCGCAGGCCGGGTTGTCCGGGCGCGATGAGGATCGGGTAGTCGTCACTCAATCGGTCAACGGCTCGCGTCCCCAGGCCGGGAACCATACGAATCAGACCATCCTCGCGCTTGATGCGCGGCGACCAGCGAAACTCGTTATTGCTGAGGGCCACGCCGGAGAATGCTGGAAAGAAGTAGTGCCCTACCTGCGTCCCTACGACTTCCTGAATCATGATGCCCATTTCCTCGTGGAAGTCGAGCAGACCGCGCTCGCTACGGTACTCGATGGGGTCCGGGCTGAAGGTGGACGCATACACCTCGGCAACGGCATCCATCAGGGCGGCCAAGCGCTCCTGCTTGGTGCCCTGGTTGGCTAAGAACAGGCTCTTGTATTTGCCGGAAAAGGCGGCCCCGAACCGATCCTCAAGCAGGCTGGAGCTGCGAACGATCAGGGGGCGGTCATCGAAGTCGTCCAACGCCACAGAAAGCCCCTTGACCACATCCGGTGAAAGCGAGGAATTCTTGAACACCTGGATGATGTGGGGGTACTCCTGGCGAACCTGGTCGATCTCCTTGTACTTCTGGTCGAAGATGTCTTCCAGATTGTTGCGGGAAATGAAGTCGCGCAGGGCGTCGGAGACAATGTACCATGTCTTGGGCACCTTGATGTTGTCCAGGAGTTCCGGGCGATCCGCCGTCTTCTTGACGATCTGCGAAGCGAGAAACACGCCCGAACTCTTGCCCCCCAATCGGCCGTGACTGTCTTGGGGAACGATTATGCGTTGGAAGAGATCGTAGACATTGTTGATGTCGATGTAATCCTTGGCTACGTTGATGAACTGGAGCTGGTCACTGAAGAACCGGCGGATCAGCGCGACGCGCACGGCCCTCTCTGTGGAGATCGGGATCTCCAGCTCACGTGGCGTCATCTGGTGCCAACGAGCCATTGTGTCGCCGATGTCGGTCAGCGACGTATCCAAATCCTCCAGCGTATTGACTAGGAAACTCGACCTGTCCTCCTTAATCCACTTCTGCAGGCAGGCAACGATCTCCTCTTCACCAAGATGCTGGGCCGCGAGTCGAAACGTGTCCTCACTGAGTCTGACCGTGCCGGGCATCGCTTCCCTCTGGCGCGGCTCATTGGCATCGATCAGCAGGTCGGCTTGTTCGCCCTTCCACTCGGCGCCAAACTGACGCAGCAGGTCCCCGGCACCCTCCACACCGCTCCAGCCCAGGTGGTTGATCATCTTCCGGGAGATACGCATCAGGAGATTCTGGTCGGTCCGGCGGAGCAGATCCAAGACCACGCCCCATTCACCCTTTGCCTTCCCCTTGGAGATTTCTGCTTTGGCGATCTGCCACTCATCCAACGCGTGCACCAAGTCCTTATGCAGGATGAAGTGTCCGAGGCGTTCCGCAATGGTGTTGATAAGCTTACGCTCCTCGTTAAGGAAGGGGCCTTCATCAATCTGCGCTCTCTTCTGCGTGTAGCACACCTCGATCACGCCGACCGTTTCACCCTGCACAATTATGTCCGCCTTTTGAATCCACGGGCTTCCTTTGAAACCCGGAGACGCACATGTTGCGTGCTGCGATGTGATGCGTGCTTGACAGATCTCCGGATACTGCCATCCCGGTGGAATCGCCTGCACGACGCCTTCGAACGCCTCGGTAAGCGAGTTCTCAGGATGACTGAGCAGCTCCTCGATTCTGTATAGACAGTTGAGCTCTTTGGCGCGCTCTTCGAGAGCGTCAATGATCTCTTCCACGGGTTTGTTTGAGTCAGGCATCTTGAAGTCCCTGTCAGCGATCACCTCTGCTCGGCAAACCGCGCCTGAGTGATGCACGCCCACCTTTCCACACGCTCTCCTGGGCACTAATTCTATGCGGGGGCGCACCAATGACAAAAGGGATGCCCCACCCCCGGGCAAGAGGGTGGAGCATCCCTAGAAAGAGTGGAGAAGGTTGGCCAGCAGTCTCGTTCGAGACGACCCTCTCCACCACACCAATACACTCGAATACGGCAACCCCCATGGCGCGACCGCCAAACGGTCTGTGATCTTAGCTGCTGAGAATCTCCTCAACCTGGGCCTTATCCACGTCCGTGACGAACGGAATACCGCTGATGTCGGCGGCCTCATGGGTGAGGCACGCCAGGTCGTCACGCGAAATGTGCTCCAGCGAGAACTTTCTGCTGCCGCACATGAGCTGGCGGAGACCCTGTGCCAACCGTTCGTAATACGTGTAGAGCCCGAGGGCGCCCGTGGGCACCTTCTCGAACTCTTTGTCGCCGAGTTCGCTGCGCAGGTGACCGGCGGTCACGAAGATTTCGTCCTTGGTATTGCCAAAACGCTCGATGTAAACGGGGATCTGGTGGTCGTCGATCGTCCGCCCGATGGTCTTGCCGACCATCGTCGCCGCGATCGGCGCGCGGGCCATGCCAACCAGCCTCGTAAACGGCGCTCCCAGGGCAAGACCCTTGAAAATCTGATCCTCGAACGTAAATCCGCCGGCGGGGACCAACGGGGGCACCTTCATTCCCTTGTCGGCCAAGCGTTTGGCGTACTGATACATGAGCGAGTGCAGTTCGACCGGCGGCACACCCCACTCGTTCATCATCCGCCACGGGCTCATGCCCGTTCCACCGCCCGCTCCGTCCACGGTAAGGAGGTCCAGCTTGTACTTCGTGGCAAAGAGAACCGCGCGGGCAAGGTCGGCAGGTCGATACGCTCCGGTCTTGAGGAAGATGTACTTGGCCCCGGCCTTGCGCAACTCGTCCACCCTCTTGGCAAAGGACTCCTCGCTGACCATACCGACGCGCGAGTGACGCTCGAATTCCTTGAACGCGCCGCGCTCGAAGACCTTGATGATGGTCGGATCGGTCGGATTGGGCAGCACGACATAGCCGCGTTCGTAAAGCAGTTGGGCCTTCTTCAAGTTGGTGATCTTAACTTCACCACCGATATCCTTGGCCCCCTGTCCCCACTTGAGCTCTACGTGCTCGACGCCGAGCTTCTCGATGGCGTATTCCTGCACCCCGAGGCGCGTATCCTCAACATTTGCCTGCACGATGGTAGCACCGTAGCCGTCACGCTGATGATCCTTGAAGAGCTTGACTCGGCGCTTCAGATCCACCGTATCGACCACGCGTCCATTCTTGATGGTTGCCTCGGGATCCATCCCGACCACGTTCTCGCCAATCGTCAAACCGGTCCCGGCCAGCGCGGTGCCGATGGCCAATCCTTCCCAGTTGTTCTTGGCTATATTCGTCGAGCCAATACCGGGGATGATGAACGGGTAGCGGAACTTGATACCTTTATCGTGGCCGAAGACGACCTCGAGGTTGACCGCCGGGAAGATGGCCTTGTCGCTGTCGGCTTCGATGCCATGCGCGCCCACAGCGGTGCCCATGATGTTGAAGTGCGAGTAGTCGACCGGATAGGTTTTCTCGGCCGCGGTGGTGATCACACCGAAAGGCTGCGGGTAAATCACCTCGTGCCCCCGGTAGGCGGACTTGCCGATCTCGCACATACCGATGCAGCCATCCACGCAGGTCACGCACATGCCTGACGCAGGTGTGATGGACCCCTCGGTTCGATTCTTCGTGAGGGTCGCAGCCGAAGCGTTAATTCTCGAGAGTGACATCGAGTCTACTCCTCCATTCGTTAGTCTTTTTCTATTTCACAGGCGACACAAGGGGTCATGTAACACATCATGTCGTCGAACTGTTCCTTTTCGACGCACGGCGGGCTCAGGTTGGCACAGGCACCGCAAATGGCTTTTTCCGGTTCGTTGTAGGTGCACCGAAGCTGGCAGGCGGGGCAAACATACATGCAGCCACCGCACAGCCGGCACACTTCTGACTTGATGTCGAACGGCGTGCCGATACTGCGGGTTTCACCCCGTCCCCGGAAGCCGATGGCCTTGGCCATCATCTGCTCTTCACACATTCGCGTACACAGTCCGCAAAGAATGCAATCCTCGTGCTCTTGCCGGAACCGTTGCTGGCGAACGTTGTGGGCTGACGCCAAATCCTGGATGACTTTTGATTGCGGACACGAAGCCAGCAGGAGTTCCAGGACCATCTTGCGGGCTCGCAGGACACGCGAAGAGGCCGTTCGCACCTTAAGCCCGTCCTGGGCGGGGTAGGTGCACGAGCTAACCAGCTTCGCCTTCGCGCCTTCCCCTATCTCCACCACGCACAGCCGGCAGGCGCCATACGGTGACAGCCCGTCCATGTGGCACAGTGTCGGGATGGGGAAGCCGAGAAAGCGAGCCGCTTCGAGCAGCGTCGTGCCCTCCTCGACCGACACACTCAGGCCGTTGATGCTCAAGCTGATCATGCCGTTTCTCCCACAGGCGCTACGGATACCGTCTCGTCCTCCTTTGGCTGAGTAAACTCCAGATCACACCGCAGACACCGGCGGGCCTCTTTGCGAGCGTCTTCGACGGAGAACGACAGTTCGATTTCGTTGAAGTTCCGTCTTCGCGATGCCACGGGAATCATAGGGGGCTCCATACGCCGGGCCTGCTCAAGCTCTTCCTCGTCGATCGCAAGCGGCTCAACAAAGACATCCGGCAGTAGAGCCGCGCCTGGTTGTTTCAGTTCCTCGCCGCGCAGATAACGTCCGATCATCAAGGCGGCTTTCTTCCCAGCGGCGATCGCCTCAACTACGGTATTGGGGCCGGTAACTACGTCTCCCCCGGCGAAGACACCCGGTCGGTTGGTGGAAAGGGTCTGATCGTCAACCTGCATTGTTCCCCATTTGGTCACGTCAATTCCCATCGAAGCAATGAAATCGATATCAGGCACGTCACCAATGGTTACGATCAGAGTGTCCAAGCGCATGACGTGCTCCGTCCCGGGTATGGGCACGGGTCTGCGTCTGCCGCTCGAATCGACGTCACCCAATCGATTCTTGATACACTCGATTCCCGTCAGGCGCCCCGCCTCGGTAAGGATTCGTACGGGCGATACGAGCGTCTCCAGCTCGACACCTTCTTCAAGGACAGTTTCAATGTCCCTGTCCTGGGCGGGCATCTCGACGCGCGTGCGGCGGTAGAAGATGGTCACGCTCTCGACGCCTTCCTGACGCAGGGCCACACCCGCGGCATCTACTGCGCTGTCACCGCCACCAATGACACCAACATGTCCTTGCGCGACCGTCTTGCCGCGAAGGTTGAAATCCTTGAGGAATCCGATCGCCGGGTAGACGCCGTCGTCATCTTCGCCTTCGAGGTTGATTTTACGGCTCTTGTGTGCCCCCATGGCCAGGAAGATCGCCTTGAACCCCTCCGCAAAGAGGCCGTCGATTGTTATGTCACGTCCCAAGGCAGTGTTGCATTTCAGGGTTACGTTCTCGTCCAGCAGGGATTGGATTTCCTTGTTCAGCGTATCCCTGGGCAGCCGGTGTGGCGGGATCCCGCTTACCAGCATCCCGCCGGGCCGATCATCCGCCTCGAAAACCGTCACCTTATGCCCCGCGAGAGATAGATAATGAGCAGCGGTAAGTCCGCCGGGACCCGAACCGACAACGGCAACAGGGGGGTTGTCCCCTTTCGTCTTAGGGGCTCTCTTTGGCTTGTAGACCGATGGGTCAACACGATCAACGACAAAACGTTTCAGGGCACGGATGGCAATGGCCGATTCTCCCGCCGTGCCACTTCGACACTGGGTCTCGCACGGGTGAGAGCAAACTCGCGCACAAACCGAGGGGAATGGATTGGCTTTCCTGATTGCCTGGTACGCCTCTTCGTATTCACCTCGCGCTATGTGAGCGACGTAACGCCATGCCTCGGTATCTATGGGGCACGCAGCCTGGCACGGGGCTCCGACCAGTTGGCTGCAAACGAAGGCCCTGCATCTCTTGTCGCGAATGTGCTCCTCGTACTCGTGACGGTAGTACCGCAGCGTGGACAGGACCGGGTTCGACGCCGTCTGCCCCAGACCGCACATGGTCGTGTCCTGGACCGTAACCGCAAGTTCCTCAAGCAGGTCGAGCTGTTCGAGCGTTCCCTTCCCGTTGGAAACGTCTTCCAGAATCTCATACATTCGCTGCGTGCCCTTCCGGCAGGTATAACACTTGCCGCAGGATTCGCCCTTGAGGAAGTTCATGAAATACTTGGCGACATCGACCATGCACG
>JBARRC010000538.1:0-20861 GCA_049644045.1 Phycisphaerae bacterium | reverse complement strand
ACAACACTCATCAGCCAATCCTTCCGCTTTCCGATAGTGTAACCGATCCGAGCCGGAGAGCAATCCACAACCCAGCCATGTGTACCGCTCATCACGCTGTAAGTGTAACCGATCCGAGCCGGAGAGCAATCCACAACACATGTCCTTAGATTGTGGTATACTTGGGGAGTGTAACCGATCCGAGCCGGAGAGCAATCCACAACCGATCGTCGACACCAACATCCTGACCGCGCAGTGTAACCGATCCGAGCCGGAGAGCAATCCACAACCAAACGAGGTCTGCCCAGGCCAGTTGTCTGAGTGTAACCGATCCGAGCCGGAGAGCAATCCACAACGTGTTCCAGCTACCAGTCGGCGCCCAGTTCAGTGTAACCGATCCGAGCCGGAGAGCAATCCACAACTGGCAAGAATGAAGGATGAAGGGTGAAGGGATGAAAGAAGTGCGACGGGTCCCAGCCGGAGAGCAGGCCACAGAACATAGCCAAACGCTGTCAACGGTTGGTCATCGCTATACCCGATGATTACACCAATCACCGAGCTCATATATCCAGATTCTTCACGTTCACCGCGTTTTCTTCGATGAAGCGGCGGCGTTCTTCGACGTTGTCACCCATCAGCAGGCGGAAGATGCGGTCGGCCTCGCGGGCGTCGAGGTCGGCCTGTTCGAGGTCGGTCATGTCCTCCGAGATCACCACACGCAGCAGCGTGCGCTCGCTGCGGTCCATCGTGGTTTCCCAGAGTTCTTCAGCGTTCATCTCCCCCAGGCCCTTGAAGCGTTTAATGGCCAAACCCGCACGGCCCAGGTCGCGAATCCCGGGAGCCACTACGGCGAGATTGTCAAGCTCGATCAGCTTGCCGTCTTCCTGGCGCAGCACGAACTTGGCCGGCGGCAACTCACCCGTGATCAGTTCCTCGCGCTTCAAAAACAGATCGTCAGTCGACAGGCCGAAGGATTCGATCTTCGCGATGATCTCATCAAGCACACGGCACTCAGCCAATTGATAGCGAACGATGCGGTGCTCCGGCAGATCGGCCTCGCCGTTACCCCGGCCGTTGTCCGCCTGGGCGAGCAGCACGTGCCTGGCCTCCATCACCTCGACATCGCCATGTTCATCTGATTCACGTTCACGTAGCTCGGTAAGATCCGCCTCGCTGTAGAGGTACTTCCGTTCCGGTGATTCGTGGCCGGGGCGATGGATGTATACGAGCATCTTCGGCAGGCCGCGCTCGGCATCACGATGGTTGTGCACCAGCCCCCGGAATTGGAGACCGCGCCGAGCCAGAACCCGGATTTGCGTATCCAGCCCGTCGAGTTGCGTAACGAGCATACGAAGGTTTTGACCCTCGATAACCTTCTCGTCGCGTCCCTCTTCGCGCACAAGAAGCGACGTCCCCGCAAGGCCGAGTTCCGCCAGCTTCCTGTTTAGCACACGGTCGTCAAGGAGATACTCAATGTGCTTGCCCTTTTTCACCTGATACAACGGCGGCTGGGCGATATAGACGTGGCCCGCCTCGATCAGCGGCCTCATGTGACGAAACAGAAACGTCAGCAGCAGCGTACGGATGTGCGAGCCGTCCACGTCGGCATCGGTCATGATGACGAGCTTGCCGTAGCGGAACTTGCTCACATCAAACTCTTCTTTACCAATCCCACACCCAACGGAAGAGATAAGCTTGGTAATCTCGTCGTGGCTCAGCATCTTGTCGATGCGCGCCTTTTCGACGTTGAGGATCTTACCCTTGAGCGGCAAGATCGCTTGTGTATAGGAATCGCGCCCCTGCTTGGCGATCCCGCCGGCGGAATCACCCTCCACAAGATACAGTTCGGTCGACTCGGCATCCTTGCTCCGACAATCCCAGAGCTTGCCCGGTAGACTTCCGCTGCTCAGGGCGCTTTTTCTGGTAAGCTCTCGTGCCTTACGAGCGGCCTCTCGTGCCTGCGCGGCCTGCAACCCCTTTTGAGTGATCCGCTTTGCCTCTGCCGGGTGCTCTTCAAAGTAGTTGGCAAGGTGCTCATTGAGAAGCTGTTGAAGGAACGTTTCCACCTCCGGGTTGAGAAGCTTGACCTTCGTCTGCGCCTCGAACTTCGGATCACGTAGCTTGACCGAGACGATGACCGTCAGACCTTCACGCCAGTCGTCCCCGGAGACGTTCGTATTTCCCTTAATGAGATTGTTTTTCTTTGCGTAATTACTGGCCACACGAGCCACGGAGGTCTTCAGCGCGGACATGTGCGTACCACCGTGCACGTTCGGAATGTTGTTCGCGAAGCAGAGGATATTCTCGGTGTAGCTGTCCGTAAAGAGAAGGACCACCTGGGCGCTCATACCGGCCTTTTCGTCCGCCCCGCTTATCAGAATGACGTCTTTGTGCAACCACTCCGCGCCGCCAGCCAGGTGCGCACAGAAGTCTTTCAGGCCGTCCTCATAACAGAACTCACACTCCTTGCCGGTTCTGTCGTCGATCAAACGGATGCGCAGGCGATTGTTAAGATAAGCCAATTCCCGAATCCGGTTTTGCAGCGCCTCGTACTTGAACTCGCTGTCGTGGAACACGTCCGGATCGGGCTTGAACTCGATGATTGTGCCGGTCTTGCTCGACGGCTCCTCCGTGCGCATCTCCTGCGCGATCTCGCCGCGGGCGAAGGCCATCGTATGCTTGTACCCCTCGCGGTGCACCTCCACGCGCAGCCATTCGCTCAGCGCATTAACAATGCTGATGCCAAGACCGTGCAACCCGCCGGACACTTTATAGCTGTGGCTGTCGAACTTCGCACCCGCATTAAGCACCGTCATGACGATCTCGAGCGCGGGCCGTCCGTTGAGCTTCGGGTTCTCATGCCTCATCGGCCCAATCGGAATGCCGCGCCCGTCGTCCACGACCGTACAACTGCCGTCCGCATTGAGACGGACCAGAATATTGTCACAGTACCCCTCCAGCGCTTCATCGACGGCGTTATCGACCGCCTCGTAGACCAGGTGATGCTGCCCGGTTGACCCCACGCCGCCAATGTACATCCCCGGATTCTGCCGAACGGCCTTAAGCCCCTCCATTACGATGATGCTGGATTCATCGTACCGTCTTTCTGTCGTCGTTGTGTCACTCATAAACCAGATACGGTTTCCTTCTTTTTGCCCATGCCATGAAGCGCCAGCCATGAATTAGCTCACGGCTCGCTTACGACTGGTCCTTGTCTGGGCGGGTCAAGACAACGCCGGTGGTGCCGAACTCGAACACAATCTTATTGACCCTATGCCCCCAACTTGAAGCGGATTGCGCCCTGCGCAGCGGTGCCAGCCAACGCATTCGCATCGGGTACACCAGGCCCGGACCATCTACGTTAATGACCAGCGTGCGCCCATCCATAACGGTAACCCGGCAATGGCTTCGAAACTCATCATCCACCAACTCGGTGATAGCCGATGCCAATGCCTGGGCCGCTGCATCCCCCTGCACACCTGCCCGCGCCACAAGCTTCTCTACACACGCCCCAATCAACTGTACCTTATCCTTCTTCGACCGGTTCTTTTGGATCCACTTGAGTGACCAATTACAATGCATGGCAGCTTGCCCTGCCTACGCAGACGAGAGATTCACCGGCATCACCACATACACATAGTCATCCCCCAGACGAACCACACCCGGACGGTCCGACGCCTTAAAAGCAAACGTAATCACCTCCGTATGCGTCACCCGAAGGACCTCAAGCAGGAACACTGGATTGAAGCCAATCTCTAAAGGCTCGCCCTGATACGCAATCGAAATTGCGATCTCTGCTTCACCTTGGTCCGGGGCCCGACTCAACAGGGTCAAGCACTTCTCGGAAAACGAGAACCGGACCCCCTTGGACTCCTCATTCGTCAGCAACGCTGCTCGCTTGAGTGCACTGTGGAATTCCGCGGTATTCAGTTCCACTGCGCGGTCACAGTCGGCCGGGATCACGTCCTGGTACTTTGGGAAGTGTCCCTCGATGAGCGAGGTACTGATCATTGCCCGACCAATATCAAGCAGCAACTGATTGGTCGTCATCTTCACCCCGACTCGTGCATCGGCATCAACCGGCAACCGACTAAACAGCGAAAGGGCTTTGCCTGGCACAATCGCTTGCAGGGTCGATTCCAGACTGCCCGAGGCCAACTTACCATACGCCACCGACAACCGCCGACCATCGGTAGCAGCCAGCGTGAGCTTGTCCCCACTCACTTCCCATAGTACGCCATTGATCGCGTAGCGCGTACTCTCCCTGGCCGATGCGAAGATCGTCCACTCGATCAGCCGGCGTAGCAGCGCACACTCGATGGTTATGTCCGCCTCGCCCTCTGTACGGGAAATCGCGGGGAAATCGGCGGGATCGTGCGTTACGATCTGGAAATAACTCCCGGCCCCACGCACACGCAGCAGATTGTCGGCGGTTTCGATGTCGAGCAGCTCATCTGCGCATTCATGGACGATCCTTGCAAACGTCTCCGCGACCACGACCACCTCACCCGGCTCCGCTACTTCAACCTGCGCCACCGTATAACGAAGGCTCAGCTCCTGGTCGGTAGCCGACAACACGACAACATCCGGTTGAACCTCGATACGAACACACCGGAGTATTTCCTTGGTCGTTCGAGCAACGGCAACGTTGCAAATTGCCGATAATGCTTCCGCCATTTCCTCTCGATTGAATCGAAGCTTCATGCGAAGGCGCTTCCTCTCAGGATAAGCAGGGTGATGAGTTGCTTATAGTTCTTTTAATTTAGACTCTATAACTAATAGTAACCAGGGCAAAACACGTGCCTTTAAGGGATATCCTCAGACGTAAACACTTAGCAGGCCGTAGCCTATGCGACGGTTCAGGCCCCTTGATCCGTGAAAAGGTTGTGAGCAATTCTGTGAGGCTTGGCGTCAGATAGCACACAGCCGGCGTACAGCTCCCGAAACCTGTGAGCAGGCTAACCCAAGCGACAGGGAATCCAACGGGATTCGCACGCTCAGTAGGGTGCATTCTTCACCTCGGACGCGATTTCGTCAAGCAGTTCGCGGAGCGGCGGATCCCGCTCCGCGTGTTCCCCGATCGCACGGCTGGCGTGCAACACGGTGCTGTGATCGCGGCCACCAAAGTACCCCCCAATTTCCTCTAGACTGTGCGAGGTGAGCTGCCGGGCGAGGAACATACAGACGTGCCGGGGGTGCGTAACGACTTTGGACCGCTTTTTACTCTGCAGGTCAGAGACCTTTACATTGAATCGCCTCGCAACGACCTCGAGGATAACCGGGATCTTGACCAGCCGACCCGGTTCCCCTCCCAGCGCTTCACAGGCAAGATCGAGCGTGATGGTACCTGAGAGCGTCTGGCTCAGGGCGTCGATCTTGACAAGCGCACCCTCTAGATCGCGGATGTTGGTATCAAACCGACTCGCGATGTGGTGGATAACTTCCTCGGGAACCGCGATGCAGCGCAGCTTTGCCTTTGTGCGGACGATTGCCATCCGGGTCTCGAAGCATGGTCGGTCCAAAAGTGCTACCAGGCCGGAGTTGAAGCGGCTGATCAGACGTTCCTCCAGGCTGGGGATCTCGAGCGGCGAGCAGTCCGCTGATAGGATAATCTGCCGTTGCGACTGATGTAGGGTGTTGAATGTGTGGAAGAACTCTTCCTGGCTTCGCTCTCGTTCTGCCAGGAACTGAATGTCGTCGATTACGAGCACGCTTACGTGGCGGTAGCGGTAGCGGAATTGATGAAGGGCACCGTGTTCTACAGCCTCAATGAAGTGGTTAATGAACGTCTCGCACGAGATGTAGTGGCAGGCGGTCTCCGGACGGTGGTCGCGGATGGCATGGCAAATCGCCTGTAGCAGGTGTGTCTTTCCGAGGCCGACCGCGCCATACACGAAGAAGGGATTGTACGCACGGCCGGGATCGTCGGCGATAGCCAAAGCCGCCGCATGTGCAAGCCGATTGCAGGGCCCCGTGACGAAATGGTCAAAGGTGTAGTCAGGGTTAAGCAGAAGCTGCTCGTCACGGCTTTCAAACGGCAAGCCTGCGTAGTCATCTCCGGGATCGTCCGCGTCAAAGGCAACGGAAACCAGCCGTCCGGTTGCCGCTTGGGCGGCCTCGAAAAACGCGAGTCGACAGTGCTGCTCGAGATAAAGTGATTGGGCTTGGTTGCAGGCAAGGACATGTACGACCCCTTGCTCCAGTTTGGAGAGCTTCAGGTCGGAAAACCACCCGCGAACCAGTTGTGGATGATTTAGTCGGACCTGTCCGAGGATGTCATTCCAAACTGTTGTAGAGGCCGTCGTCATCGCTCGAGTCAAGTAGTCGACGAACCAGCAGGCCGTGCGATACTTCACATCACGACCCGGGCGTCATGGCGAGGCGTAAGTGCGATATCTGAAAGGGATTACGCAAGGGACACGCTCTCCACGCCAAGGCAGGCATTTTAGCAAACCCAGCCCGAAATGCCAGCGGAAAAAGCTCGTAGCAAGTTGAGATTTCCCGCAGGTATGGCACCGGGTTGAACACGAGGGTCGTACCGGTATGATCAGCGTTAGCTTTTGAAAGCGATCTTGGTAAAAGTGCAACCGAAACGGAGCGCCACGGATGGTAGCCCACCCCACGGATACGCAAACGTACGTCCCTGATGGCCAGCTCAACCTGGCGTTCCCCAAAAACACGGCGGGCTCAGCGGCAAGGACCGGGGGTTCAGGACGTGTCCGTAAGAGGCACAGCGCGCCGCCTGTTCAGAGTCCCGTGGTGAGTCGTGGTAGGTCTTCTGGGCGTGGAGCGACGGCGGAGGTGCTGGCCAGGCAACAGCGCGAGATATCCGTCTCCGAGTTCTTCGCAAAGAACCGGCACCTGCTAGGGTTCGATAACAAGCGAAAAGCGCTGCTTACCACCATTAAGGAGGCGGTGGACAACAGCCTCGATGCCTGCGAGGAGGGCGGTGTCCTGCCCGACATCGAGGTAGCTGCCAGGCAGGTCGATCAGGATCGGTTTTCCGTCACGGTCCGCGACAACGGCCCAGGTATCGTCAAGCAACAGATTCCCAACATCTTCGGTAAGCTACTGTACGGCTCGAAATTCCACCGCCTGAAAATGGCGCGCGGGCAGCAGGGAATCGGCATCAGTGCAGCCGGCATGTACGGCCTGATCACCACCGGCAAGCCCATACAGATCATCAGCCGGACGAGCGCCCGGGCACAAACGCATAGGTACAAGCTCGCCATCGACACGAAGAAGAACCGGCCCGATATCATCACCGACGACACGGTTGACGTTGATTGGCCGCATGGTACCGAGGTGACCATAGAGCTGGAGGCCGCTTATAACCGCGGGCGCCAAAGTGTTGACGAATATCTGGAGCTGACAGCCATCGCCAACCCGCACGCGCGGCTTGTCTATCACCCGCCCATCGGCGAGACGGTGGAATTCCCGCGCGGCACCGAGACGCTGCCTGAGGAAACAAAGGAGATCAAGCCGCACCCGTACGGCATCGAACTTGGCACGTTCATCAAGATGCTGAAAGAGACCAAGGCCAAGAAGCTTGGTCCCTTCCTGGCAACCGAATTCTCGCGTGTGAGCGGTGCTACCGCCAGGAAAGTCTGCGCCAGCGCAGGCGTGACGACCCAGACATGGGTCAATGCGGTGACACCTCAAGTCGCGGAGCGTATCTACAGTGTGCTCCAAGCCATGAAGCTCAAGGCGCCGTCGACGAATTGCCTGGCTCCGATCGGCGCGGAGGGCATCCTTACGGGGTTGCTCAAGGGCATCAAGGCTGAGTTCTACACGGCCAGTACCCGCCCGCCGAGTGTGTACCGGGGAAACCCATTTCAGATCGAGGTCGGCATCGCCTACGGCGGCGAACTCGGTTCCGATCACCGCGACAACGACGGCAATGGCAGAAACAAAGGTGAGCGGGTGCAGGCCCGGGTCATACGATTCGCAAACCGCGTGCCGCTGCTCTATCAGCAAAGCTCATGCTGCATGTTCAAGGCGGTTACGGACACCAAGTGGAACAACTACGGGTTGTCACAGTCCAACGGGGCACTGCCGCAGGCGCCGATGGTCATACTGATCCACATGGCCAGCGTGTGGGTGCCCTTCATCTCGGAAGGGAAGGAGGCGATCGCCGATTACGACGAAATCCGCAAGGAAGTAAGGCTCGCGATCGGCGAGTGCGGCCGGCGGCTCAGTACGCTCCTCAAACGTAAGCGCAAGAAGGCGGTGCACAGCAAACGGCGAGACGTATTCACGCGGTACATCGACGAGGTCGTCGAAGCCACGCGGGCGATCGCCATCATCAACAAGGAGGACTTCCGTAAGGCCCTGCTCGCGTTATCGAGGGACTACACCGCCCAGGCCGATATGGATTTCGACGAACACGGCAAGGTCATACGAAAAGCCCATGCCGGCAACGATCTGGGCTTAGCGGACACTGTTGTTGTCGACCGGGACAGCGGCGAGCCCGACCCGACGACGCTGTTTGATGTTGGGATGGGAGTGAACACAAAGCCTGCTCGAAGGCCAAACGGCCCGGGACGAGCCAGGAAGAGAAAACGGGCAACAGGTTGAGCAAAACAGCGGAATTGACCGAAATGGGTGTTGGCAGGATGATGTCGTTCGAATCTAGCGGTGTTGAGGTAAAACATCAAGAAATGCCCAAGGGCCTTGACCGAGATGAGACGTTCGGTTAAAGTTAGGATATAGGGGGAGGTGACACATGGGTCCATCTCAGATCGTCCTGAAGCTGGTTTTGGATGCCGTTGGCCAGTCCCTGATGCTGGACACGTTCGAGCAGCGGCTGATGATCCAGAAGAAGGTGTACCTGACGCAGCTTACGGGGCTTGATCTGGCATACCGCTTTGGATGGTACCTACATGGGCCGTACTCGCGTGAATTGACGCGTGATGCGTTTCACTTGAAGGAGGAAATCGAACTCGGCGAGTGCGATTATAAGAAGAAGAAGCTAGGTCCGTTTGCGCACATGCGAGTTCAACAGGCTCCGCGGATTTGGGCGGGCAAGCCGGGTGAAATCGGTGAGGACGATTGGCTGGAGCTTCTGGCGTCCCTGCACTATCTCAAGCACATTGCGTACATGGGCAAGGACGCGCGCCGCGACTTCGACAATGTCTGGAAAGCGCTGATCGACAGTAAACCACGGTTCAAGGGCCGGAAAGCCGACGGGCGCAAGGTGTGGGCGCAATTAGACCGAGTCGGTCTGTTGGACAACAAGGTGTTATCCATCGCGTGAAGAATGAATGGCCAAGCCCAGGTTAGACGAATACCGCTACAAGGTCATCACCGACCCCGTCCACGGGCAAATCGGGCTTAGTGGACGAAGGCAAGGTAGCGACAGCGTATATACCGAGCGATGCGTGCGGTTCCCAACTATGCGATTCCCACGGTGGTCTACGTACTGCTAGTGACTCTGGTCGTGTGGGGACGGTGCACCAGTTGGGCCGTGGGTACTGCGTCCGGTTCTACATTGCGTTGCCCGGCTCTTTGCGGTAACCTGCTAATGTACGCCGACGGTTTGGCGCCGCGCCGTGAGGGCTGTGTCATATTGCTGGTTGCCGCCGGGCGTGGGTTTGCGCTGGAGTTTATGCGTCGTCGTTTGCTGGGAGGGTGTGACTGGTGGCCCTGAGCAACTCCCACCCCGTTTTTGACTGATGTGAGGATGGCAAGGCATCCGATTGGGAAGGGGCCCGACGCCGCGCGTTGTTCTAAATGTGATTCGACGCGGAGACGAAGCCTGGGACGACGGGGGTTCAGGTGTTCGGAGCTTTCCCGAGGAATATGGGGAATGTTACTGTTTCGGCACGTGACTGAAGGCGAAGCATCCGATACAGCAGGAGTGTCCCATGTCCAGTGCAGCAGAAACAGCGGATGTAATCGAAGCCGCGGACACCGCGATCCGGGTTGCGGGCGTTCTGAAATTGGCCGAGGCTGGTCGACCGCGCCCGTCCGGGGCAGACGAGGCCCTGAAACGGGGGATCGAGTTCATTGACCAAGCACTCGTGGGAACGTCGTTGCTGACCGGGTCTTTATGTGAGGCTTCTTTCGCGGGAAGCCTGTCCCCCCTTTGCTGGGCAACAGACGGATACCTCATCATCCAGCGGGAGGAGACACGTACCCAACCGGACTACAAGGAGGTGGAGCAATTCCTGGCGAGCGTGCGCGTTCAGCTCAAAGGGCTGCGCGAGCGCACGGATGAGATAGGTCCGGGCGGTACTGACTCACCCAACCTGGAACAGCCTGCAAGCTTCTTCCGGTGTCTTGCGCGCGTTCTGACTCAGCGTGCCGATCTCGCAATGTCCAAACCATCGGGTCCCTGTGTTCTGAGTCCTGCGTGATGACACCCCTGCTGACACGCCGACTGTATAATCAGCTCCTATATGAGATTGAGAGCTTCAAGTATCAGCTCCGTCGTCTCGAGTCGTACCATTATCCAACGAAGGTTTCTTTGGACCTTATTGGTCAGCTTCAGACCGAGATAGACGACCTCGCAACGAATGCAGAGCGGATCAGGGACGAGTACACAGACGACCCCGAAACCGTTGCCGATCTGCTGGCGAATGAGCATCGACGCATCGCCCAGACTCTGTTGCCACTTCTGGGATACATCGAACACGCCCAAACGCGGGACGTTCCCTGGAGTTTCGTACAGAGCATCGAGAGTCTGGGAGCGAAGATTGTTCCCGGTCGCCCTGTCCTCACATCTGTGCTGAACGAGCACAACTACCGGATTCTCTGGTACCCGAATCGAAAGCATCTGTTTCTCTTGCTTCCCCGCCTGCACAGATTGAATGTGCTATGGCATACGAATGTGGCCCACGAACTGTTTCATGCGGCGATTGATGAGTTTTTTGATGCACACATCCGTGATGTAACGGTGCGCATAGTCGGTGCTTGCACGGATGTCCTGAAGAACTACGATGAATATCAGGGAGCACCACTCTTTGAGAAGGAGCTGGGGCAGCGCCGCTTGGACTTGCTTTCTAAAGGCTGCCTGATCGTCTGGCGGCGCGCAATGGAGGAGTTGCTCTGTGACCTTGGGTGCGCGTGCGTTTTTGGCCCGGCCGCAATGATGGCCCTATTATCAATGGGGCTGTCGTACAATCTTGATGCACCGCCCGAAGCACCATCGTTCTACCCGCCCTGGCGCCTTCGGTTTCGAGTCGTGAAGAAACGCGTCTTCGATGATTCGAAGAAGATGCTGGCGAAGCTTGCAGGGACTCCCGAGATCGCGCAGCCGGTAGAAGCCTTTCGACGGTCCCTGGACGAATTCGATAGGCTTGCCTCATCCAAAGGCGACCGGAAGGCAATCGAAGGCGATCCCCTCTCGAAGATCGCCTATGACGACCGGAAGGCAATCGAAGGCGACCCCCTCTTGAAGATCGCCTATACGGAGGTCGATCGGTGTCTTGATGCAGGATGGGAGTACGTACAGTCTGTCGCTGCAAAGGAACGCCCCTCGTGGCGCGTGACACACGAGGAGGTCCTGGACCTTCTTCGCCGGCTTCAACAGCACATTCCTCCGTCGGAGATTCAGACCGGAGATAACTCCAAGCCTCGATTCAAACCCGCGAACATAGCGTCTATCCTGTTCGCCGGGTGGGTATTTGAATCGCATTGGCATGAGTCAGAGCACTCATCTAGCGCAGAAGATCAAGTTGACTACACGACTGTCATGCGGCTAATCTTAAAGGGGTGTGAGGATGCTGAGCTTCGGCGTTCATATGACGCAGCCCACATCGGATTCGAGAACACATGAGCGTCCTGACAGAGACACACATCAAGAAGGCTATGAGTGACTCGGACCCGGAGCGCCGCATCGTCATTACCCCGCTTCTCGATCCGAAGCAAATCGGGGATGCATCGGTCGACCTACGACTGGGTCATGAGTTTATCGTGTTCAACCGATCATTGATCCCGTCAATTGATCCTGCCGAGGAGAGGCAGATCCGAGCAAACATTCATAAGTACCAACAACGCGTCCGAATCGCTCGTAGAGAGAAGTTCCTTCTTCATCCGCAACAATTCGTCTTGGGAGCAACACTGGAATACATCGTGGTGCCCAGCAACTTGCAGGCACAAGTCAGCGGTCGGTCAACCTGGGGACGAACAGGGTTGATCATCGCGACGGCAACGTCGATTGCCGCAGGGTTTAAGGGGTGCGTGACGCTTGAGTTAGTTAATGACGGGGTTGTTCCCCTTGTCCTGCGCCCTGGCGAGAGGATCGCGCAGATAGCGTTTCAAACAACTCAAGGGACAACTAAATACAAGGGTCGCTATCGATGTTCCACTGGACCGTCGTTTCCGGAATTTATACCTGATCCTGACGCGACATTCTGGCAAGGCGAGGAAGGTGACAAGACGGACGAAGGCTTACAAGGACGGTGAAGCCGGACCGAAGTTGGAAGGGCTGGCGAAGTCGGTTGCGGAGATGGCGTTCAAGAAGGAAGACCCGGCTATTGCCATCCCCACGCGCGCGCTGAGCAACGTCACGTTCAACGAAAAGACCCGCCACGTCGAGATGGGTGCCAACAAGCAGTCACGCAACTTTTTCAACTACGGTCAGGCCAAACGGTTCATGCAGACTTTACTCGTCGGCTCGAAGTGCAAAGAACTCATCGAGATGGGCAAGACGGCCAGCATCCGTCAGATCTACTACCTCAGCAAGCACACCATCAAAGGCACCAGCGAGAAGACCTTCGACGACCAGAGCGAGTCCGACCCGATTATCGAGGATCTGGAAGTCGCCATCGACGCATTGCGCGAGGAGCTGCACGTCTTCGCCAGCAACCGCGGCAACCTGGCCGGCTATGTTACGCTCGTCGACGCAGGCAACACGCTGGATTGCACGGCCATGGGTAGCGCCGGATACGCCGTGCCGAGCATATGTGAGCCGGATGTCATCCAGTTCAAGAAGTGCCGCGCTAAGTTCATCCTGCACGTCGAAAAGGACACCGTCTGGCGGCGCTTTCACGAGGATCGTTTCTGGGAAAAACACAAGTGCATTATATCACACGGCGGTGGTCAGCCGGCCCGCGGCATGAGACGACTGCTGCGCCGGATGCACGAGGAGCTGAACCTCCCGGTCTTCGTCCTGCTTGATAACGATCCGTGGGGGTACTACATTTACTCGGTCATCAAGCACGGGTCGATCAACCTCGCCTATGAGTCGCGCCGCATGGCCATCCCCGATGCCAGGTTTATCGGGGTCTCGAGTTTCGATTATGACCGTTGCGACATGAACGACGACGTCAAGATCGATCTCGATGCGAATGACATCAAACGCGCCAAGCAGATCGCCAACTACCCGTGGTTTCGTAGCAAACGCCCCTGGCAGAAAGAGATTAAGAAGATGCTGAGCAACGGCTTCAAGATGGAAGTCGAAGCCATGATCTCCAAAGACCTCTCCTACCTCACCGAAGAATACGTCCCCATGAAGCTCAAAGACAAGAAACAGTGGTTGGATTGAGCGTTGCGCGATTGGCCGGTGAATGTCCGAGGCGGGGTCAGCCCGTACCTGTTCACTTGCCGTTGTCCACTGGAGGATGCGCGATCTCAGTCTCTCGAGCAAGTTTGCTCCATAGTCGTTTTGTGAACGGTTGCCGTTGTGTAGGGACGATGAGGCAATGGCCGGGGTCTTCCTCCGTAGGAGCCGAGATCACATCCAATCCGAACTCGCGGACGACGGCTACCAGTATTGCAGCCACCCGCCAACCTGCAATGTCTCTGTCATGCTCGGCCTCAAGCTGGAGCAGGCGTTCGGCGGACGTGAGCAAGCGCCGACTCCAGGAAGGAAACTGTTCCCCCTTTCGTGGGCGCAGTGCTCGTGAAGTTGCTGTAACGCCACGGCCCGCTCGGTACGTCGTGTTGTCAGGATGTGGAGGGATACGCCGCAGGATGATCTCATCAGGGCTGATGTCGTCGGGTTGGCTCACTCAAGACTGCGTCCGGATCGCCACAAGTGAGAAGCCTAGTCCCATGCGGTCAGCAGGGTGAGGAGTTCGTAAGGATCGTGCGTGGAGGCTTCCACGTCACGCGCGGCGTCGCGATCGTCAATGTACACGTAGTCGATTCGCCCGTCAGGACTGACGTCGACGTCGAGGCTCCAAGGCCCTCCATCCCAACTTAGCCCGGCCTCACCGTCGGGACTCGCCCCGACGGCGGGCTCATCGACGCCGATAAACATCGCCAGCCACTGGACGAGCGCTTGTGCGTTCGAGATCGAGCGAGGATCGATGGGTGAGGCACCGTAACTGTCCCAGTTATCTTCAAGCGGAGCCAGGTCCGACAGTTTCGTAATCACTCCGGGCAGCCACGTTGGCGGCGTTTCGCACAGAGCGAACATCGGCCCCAGAAACAGGTCCTTCTGAGAGAGCACAGTTGTTTCCCCCGTTGTGCCCGATGGGAGCGGACAGCAACCGCTCGAGAACGCGAGCTCGTCGGGAGCCGTAAGTGTAGTCATACGCTTCGCCTCCATCTGTCGGTCTGAATGTGCTTGTCGGTCAAGTCCGCAAAGCCACATACGACCCAGTCGTGCGCTTGTTGCATGCAGTCGGTCAAACCCTTCCCTTCCTTCTGAGCATGGTTTACCCTGGCGGTCAGCTTGAACGAAATGAACTCGCGCAGCGCGGTGCCGTCGTCACGTCGAAGGGCAATCGACGCCTCAGCGTACAGGCGCCCGATGGGTTTGTCCTTGTCTGTGATGACGAACGCGCGGTTGAACGTAAAGCTCTCCGGAATCGGTAGAAACCGGCCGGTTCCTTCCCATCGCAAACCGGTGAAGACCTTCCCTGCGAGGTCGAGCGCGGTCTCATCCAGTCGAGGATCGATATGATTCAGATACGTCACTTCGCAGATCTCGGGAGTGGGCTCCGTAAGTTTCTGCGCGCGGCAGAATTGTCTGAAGCGATCAAACTCGTCGAAGAACGTCTTACTGTTCGTTTCGTAGGACGGATATGGCTCGTCGGGAGATCGCCGTCGCCAGTTGAACAAGAAGCGGTCGGGCTGAAGCTGGATCAGTTCTGACCCCGAAGTCGCGGTATACCAGACCCGGCCGGGAGGCATGCGCTGCAGGAGTTCAAAGCGCGGGCCCGGAATCATCGGGGCTCGAGGGAACCGCTCCCGAACCGGCTCGAGCCGTGGCTGATCCGACAGCTCGGGGTAACGATCGCGCAACGTTTCCCAGTACAGGCCAAAGTGGACGGCGCGAAAGCCCTCGATTTCTGGAAATTGCACCCCGAGAACCGTCTCGACCACCGGCGGGTTGCTGAATTTCGGCGTTTTTCCCACGAGTGCTACGTTCCAATCAGAGTCGTTTCCCGCAATATTCTACGCCTATGATCGGCGGTTGCTCTATCATCGGTGAAGAGAACCTCGGCGGCAAGCGCCCGGGACGGCCGCGCACGGCGATCAACGGGCCGTTGGCCCGGTGCGATCTCCACGGCGGGCAGGCGACCGGCGGGATCCAAACGGACGTCGAGGCCATGATCTCGAAAGACTTATCCTACCTTACCGAAGCCTATGTCCCGATGAAGCTGAAAGACAAGAAGCAATGGTTGGATTGACCGTATTGGTACAGTACCTGTCAGTACTCGTGAGCTCACATAATTTCGCCCAAGGCTGTTCACAGTGACTCAGCAGGTCAGTGAAGCCTGGAACTTCTTAAGTGCTTGCTGGAAGGCATTTGTGAGTGCTTGAGGTTGCGCTGGATCGGGAAGCGCCAGGGAATGAGCGGTCACCTTGACACGCTCGATAAGCACTCGTGTGACGCGTCCCCCCCAGACTGCTTCCGGTGTCCTCCTGAACCCTTCTTCGATATCTGCCTTTCGTGCGTCAAAGTTGATGTTGACCTCAGAGACACCCCATTCCTTCGCCTTGAGGATAATGAACCCTGCCACCGAACCGCTTATTCGCGCTATCTTCCAGACCATTCGTCCGTCCGCTTCGGGGAACTCCAAAGTCGGTGTCTCTAATCCAAAGTCGAAGAGAAGGGCATCGTTCTCTTTGTCATACTCTACCTTGAATGTGAGCCCAAGCTTGTCGATCGGCTCGCTCCAGACTGGGATGGGCTCGGTGTAACTTTCTTGCAGGCGCATTGCACGTTCGACGGACGAAGGTGGCATCCAGCCACAATTGCCGTCAAAGCACCGGAAACGCCCAAAGTAGTCGTCGAACTCAAGGGTCCAGTTCTTACACTGGGGACACTGTCTCATTTCTCTTCCCCGTACAGACGGAAATACGCTTTGAAGGTCACACCTTCGAAGAAGTCCTGGTCAACACCACGCGCGTGGAGGATGTTTTTGGCTTCAGGATCCGGGTAAGGCTCAAGATAGACGATCCGTTTGATTCCGACACTGACGATCTTATTCGCGCACATTCGGCAGGGATATGTAGTTGTGTAAAGCGTGCATTTCGCGAGGGGAGTTGACCGCCCGTTCTTCGCAAAGTTCAAGATCGCGAGTTCTTCAGCATGTAGCGCTCGGCACAGGTCGAGGATCTTAAATTCGCTCCGGAAGAGCTTCTGTACCTCTTCCTCTTCGCCCTGCAGAGACTCGTACCGCGTGCTGAGAGACTTGAAGAACCGCTCGCACTTCCAGTCTCTGTAACACTTCCTATATACAGCGACGCAGTCGCGTCCGGGCTCGGGGACTTCGTTGAAGCCTGAGCTAACAACATTGGAGTTTTCGTCAACGATGACGGCACCGACTTTACGCTTGTTGCAGCTGGACCGTTGGCTTGCTGCGTAGGCCATGGCCATCAGCGATTCAATCGGGTTGATCGACCGCTGTCTTTCCAGCGGGTGAGCCACTAGCGCAGCGTACTCGGCAACCTTGCCTGCCAAGTCCTGCGCAAAATCATCGTTCCCGGGTTCAACGAAGTTCTGGTCATTCGTGATGACTATATCAGCCTCGGCAAAACAATCTGCTACTCGTTGTCCATGCGGGAGGCTGTCCTCCCCTGTGTCGCGTTTGTCGTCTTTGTCGAAAGCCCTCCTGTCGTCCTCGTACTCCGCCCTGACGCGCTCCCACCGTGTTTCCCTGTCGGCGTATATCCCAAACAGGAAGAAATTGCGCGACCGTTCACGAAAGGCCTGAATCTCAGCGGGGTTTCTGATACCCCTGACGACCCACCCTTTTTCCGGCTCGGAATCGGTATGACTGTCGATCTCCGAGATGATTTGCTCTGCGAAGTATTTGGCGCCGTGCTTTGCGCGCATCTCATCCCCGAAGTTCTGAAGAGCCTCGCGATGGGGCTTCTTCGCATCTTCGCCGTTCTGTTCATGGAACATCTGACGTAGGGCATCTGAAAGCGAGAGCTTCCTATACGCAGGCTGCTCCGGGGCGTCGGGCCCGGTGTATTTGCTGTCACGGTCGAGCTTGGTGAGAATCTCGTCCGCCAGGTATGTGCAACCGCTTCCGAACGAGCCGGTTAGCCCGATGATCAGAGGGTTCGGTGGTGTTGCACTTGTCATCTGTATTGGGCGTAGCCCCCTCTCACCCTGCGTGATGAAGCCGCCTGCAAGGCCGCGCGATGATCTGTGTTGAGAGCGACCAACTACCTTGGGCTTAACGCTATCCTAGACGCGGGCTCGCCCTTGCCAACCCTGGAAAAAACTGGAGAATGCTGGATAATTCTGTAATTCCCTGGATTCTACTGGATTAATTTATCTCGTCAAGCAAGGACTCGTGGATTCATACAAAATATTGGGGCCTCCCCCTGCGAAAAGTGGATATGTAGTATCTCCTGTGAAAAACGATGTTCGAACATACCGCACGATAGCCGAAGAAGTTGGCGAAAAAAAGTTGGATCGTGTCGCAGCGTCATGGCGGATCCGGGGAGGCGGGTTCTGGCCGGACGGGCTGAAAGAGGAACTCGTCTTGGTTCCCAGTTTTGAGGTTGGGTACATCGCGGCGGTGCGCAAGGCCGATTGGAATCGCAGCCAACCTGCTCGTGCACTTGCTGGCATCGACTCGGCGATCGAGGAAGCAGAGGATGGTGACGAAGCGGTACGCCTCAAACGCCTGCGAGCGGCCTCGGTCTTTCATGGGTCCCTGTCGAACGGGAAAGTCGCGATACCACGAGAGATCGTTTGGCTACTGCAACGCGACAACGAGAAGCAGCGGGACATCACGGTAATTTTGGTGGAACCAGTGGTGGAGATTTGGGCGACACGCCGCTGGCAGGATTACCTTGCGGGCCACCTTTTCGAACGTCCCACTTAGGGTCAGCCTTCGCGTGTGCCGCATTGGTCAAGGAAGTGGACGGTCCGCTGCCCCGCGTGTAGCGAAGCGCGTGGAGTGCAGCAGGTCATGAGCGTAAGACCGTGGCCGGTGCGTCGGCCGATCGGGGCAAGTAGGGCAACAAGGCCGTTTGGGCGTATCGGCAGCAGGGCTGGGACGTGTACCCGGTCAACCCGAAAGGCGGGACGATCAAGGGGCTAAATAAAGCTATATGCCTCCATCGCGGACATCCCGGTCAAGGACCATCGCGTCACGCTCCCTCTGCCACCGGCCGGTGGTGGGTTGCGTGAATATTGAGCCGAACGAGGCCTCACCGCCTCGTGAAAAACGGCGAAAGTCGAGCTAAGGTGTAGTGGTGCTTACGCCGCTGGAGGCGTCGTCATCCTCCAGGCTCAAGAAGTAGGCCGTAATCAGCGCGGTCGACAGGCTCTGCGTCGTGGTCTCCAGGCCGGTCAACAGGGTGCTGCGCACCTCGGGGTCGCACCCGCTCAACTGAAAGGCCGATCCACCGATCGCCACCGCCATTGCAGCCCGCATGAAACGTGCCCGAAAACTTCGTTTGGTCATTCTTGTACTCCTGCCCAGGGCGTCGCGTGCGAGCCGCGCCCCCGTTGAAACAGTCCGTTCGAGTCCTCGCACGGCGCGTAGTTTATTCACGCGGTCCGGTCTTTCAACTTATCGGACCGGCAGCGCGCCGCTTATCGGTTGTTTGTACCCATCGGCGTCACGACGGCTGCGGTTTAGAACATCCGATATTTCGGATTGAACCGGTATGTTGGCTCGGTCACAGGCCGGCGCTATGGCATGCTTGTGGCTGCGGCTGAGGTGGCCAGGGAACGCCGCAGGGCTGCCGGGTTGAAATGGCGTCCCGGGCATTGGGTCTTTCTCGTAATAGCGGCGTGGGTCGTGACCCGCTCCGGGGGGATCTCGCATTCCCGGCAGAGGAACCGGGCCAGACGCTGGAGCGACGCGCGTTGTCGTTGGGTCGGCCGGGTCTTGTTGAAGTTGCCAACCAGGCAAATCCCGATCCCGTGCTCGTTGTAATAGTTGCTCTCCGTCTTGCAGTGGGCGCCGTGCTTCTGCTTGTGCCAACGCGTTCCCACCTCCACATAGCCGTCGGGCGTATCCGTGCCGTTGCCAATCACGAAGTGATACCCGAGTTCGTCCCACCCGTTACTCTCACGGTGATATCTGTCGAAGGTCTTGGCCCCGCCGCTGGCTGTGGCGCTATGATGGATGACGACGTGCGTCCATCGCAGGCTGATTCGACCGCTGTGTGGATACCAGGTGGTGCCGTAGCGGGCGGGTGCCCGGAAGATCGAGTGCACTTGAGCCTCTCGGGTTGCGGAGGGCTCACACGGCGTGTTCACTTTGTAAATCGGGTAGGGGCGAGTTGCGGGTTGCGCGGGATCGTTCGACACACACGCGGTGCCTACGCCGCAGAATAGCGAAGCCGCCACGATGAGTCGCCGCATGCAAATGCCCCCGGAAAGCGGCTGCCGTTGTGAATCGAAGCCTGCCGCCGTGATAGAGTTATCGGCCGAACCCGCCGCTGACGTCAAGGGAAAAGAAGCGATCAGTCCTGTGCGCCCTTGGGGTTGACGACATGCGAATCACGGGTTGAAAACCCGTACTACACTCTTTCTGCAAGATGATCCTATGTACGGGAACGTTTCGTCTCAGGGGTTTCCAGGTAGAGGATTCGACCACACACCTTGCAAGGCTGGATTTCGTCACGTGTCTGCAGGGCGTTGACCACGTCCAGGGTCACCTTCATGTTGCAGCCGGAACAGGCGTATTCGTCCCGCTTGGGGTGTAGCTTGGTGATAGGGGCCATGGCTTCCCCGTCGAGATGCTCAGCCACTCGATTAAACATGGCCAGCATTGCAGGTGGGATCTGCTCAGCGCAGGTGTCGCGCTCGGCTTGCAGATCATCGCGCTGCTGCTGCGATTCAGCGTTGTAGGTGCAAAGCACCTCTTCCGCGTGGGCAGCCTCTCCGAGAACCTTGGCCTTCTCCGCTCCGACCGTGGCCACCTCGTCTTTGACGTTTTGAATCTCTTCCATGAGTTGGAGGATTCCGGTTTCGAGCTTGGCGTTATCGGCCTTTTCGGTGTTCATCGCGGTGAGGATGGCCGCATACTCCTTGTTCGTCTTGGCCCGGTTAAGCACCTGGCGGTGCTTGTCGATGGATTCCTCGCGGGAGGTGACCTCTAGCTGAAGGGCGTCGAATCTCTTTTGGCGTTCACGAATGGCGAGTTGATTCTTCTGAAGCTTCTCATCCGCCTTCCTGATCTGGCGTTGGTGGTACTCGAGGCGGCGCGTCTTGGCCTCTCTGTTTCGTCGAAGTTCCGCAAGCTTTCGCTCGATGGCCTGGAGGCGATGAAGCGCTTCCAACGTTTTACCCATTCATCGCTCCGTGCATTAAGCCGACAACTCCTATCCACCCGGTCGTATCGAGCAGCGTAAACCGTTCATTATGCCACGGGTCGGAACATGTTGCAAGGACACGCTCAGGTGGAGCTTGAAATTGGGTCCGTGACACTTCCGGCGGGATGGGTACGCCCGATCAGAGCCGCGACCGTGAGGGAGCGGGGTGGCATGGGCAAGGACCGCCCCTCGAC
>JBARRC010000537.1:0-2910 GCA_049644045.1 Phycisphaerae bacterium | reverse complement strand
GGATAGCCCGCTTTCGGCAAACGCCGCCCGGAGCTGCCCTGCCAAATCCGTCGTGTCCGATTTCTTGCTCATACCCTAATGATATCACATCCGGCATACTGTGTCAAGGGCGATATCAAGAATTTACGGGAATTCTCCCGCTGCCTTCATCCGCTCGACGATTCCCCGCAGGGTCTCGGCCTCCGCGTGCTCCCGTGCTTGCCCGCCTTCGTATTCCCTCACCGCGGCCCGCTCTTCCCACTCGATACGCCAGTCCGCGGGCAGATCGGCGGGTGTAATCTCAGGGCGCCAACTGACGGACAGCGGTCCCGCGGACCAGTCGCTATTCTCGGGCAAGTGTCCCTCTGCCCGCAGCACCCGCAAACGCTCCAGCGCCGAATTCATGGTCGCTCCCTTCGCGCACATTCCGCAGAATGCGCAGAATTGACTCGTCCACTGAGATTCTGCGTATTGTGCGTATTCTGCGCATACACGAGCGGGTTAATCTCGTAGATTGTGCTCGGCTTCCGTCCAGGTCCCGTCCGGTCCTGTGGCCGCTCCCGAATGTAACCGTGATCCGCCATGAGCCGTAGCGGCTCATCCATTTTGTCTACTCGATGCACGGTCCCCCGTAGTCGATTGAACGCATCCCGACGTGTGAATTCTGACAGTTTCTCTTCCATCACCCAAGACAGGATGCAACGCGCGAGCGCAATCACAGGGCTGGCCCCCATCTCATAGTAGGCCGCCCGCGCGTGCGCGATGGCATACTCCCCTATCGCCATGGCACAGAGCATGGTTTCTGCATCGAGCTGACGTTGAGCCAAATCGCCCGTCTTGGCATGAGTCAGGCCATGGAAAATCCCCGCGATTCGACAAACGGCACCCGGTAGTTTTCCGGCCCAGTCTTTCATCGCTTCGAGCCCGCCCCCTGGCCGCAGCTCGTTCTCAACTCGCATACGGAAACCGTCAAGCTCGGTCATGGCTTCCTTGCCAACAACCACGACATGCGGGCGCGGCTTGCCGTCTTCACCGATAGCCGGTTTGATCGCCAACGCTGTGCGGATCATTTCGGTATAGGCGTGAGCTGTCGGGGCCGACACTGGTAAAGGCCTCAGCTTGCGGTGTCCAACCAACGAGATCGGAATCGCGTAGATGAACCGAGCGAGCAAACCCCGCCCACGGAAGCCCTTCTTGTCCATTAGTCCACGCAAAACATCCGGCTGCACCGCGAGCCCCACGGTGAGGGCCGGGCGATGCACATGCTCCGGCGGTCGATCTCGGCTCACGCGGTCAACACGGATATCGTCGCCAGCGTGACCCTTGAGGTAGACGCCTAGATTCGGCCCCCGGTCGTTGTAGCGCCCTGCCATCAGATCGAACGTGTCGCCCTCCGGGGACAACAGAGCCATGCGTCCCTCGTGTTCGGCGAGTAACCGGCTCAACGCCTCCGGCGTCGCATCATCCGCAATATAACGCGGAGCATAGAGCGTTTCCGTTCCTTGCAGTTGAACTACCAAATCCTGGGCGCGCTGCCTCGCGGCTTCCCGGTCTTCGGGCTTCGTGGCCTTCGCAGCCTTCGTTTGAGCGTCCTTGAGGGACATCGCAAGGATCGTGCGTTCGGTTTGGTTCCGTTCGATGGCCGGGGCCAGCCGTTCCGTTTCTCGCCGCTCGTACTCGGCTATCGGGGCAGACACAGCACGAAAGACCGCGCTTTTCCGCTCCCCGGATTCCATGGCAACCGCGACAAACAGGTTGATCGGATCATACCAGTCACCACCTCCATATACCTCAATACGCTTTGCGAGTGCCGTACCGGCTACCGCCAGCCCAAGCAGGGCGGGGAGGTCCGCCGGTACTTGGTACGACTCCGCTACCGCTGCGCAGAATTCCCGGAATGCGCACAATTGCCCAGGTATGGCTTCGAGAGGGAACTCTGGGAGATCGAATCGCCCGAACGGAATCGGCGGTTCCCACGATTCGGACGCGCGACCAGCGTCCGGCTCTAGGCGTTGACCGACAAGGTCTGCGTTGCTTTCACGGTCTTGCATAGTGAAGAATCCCGTCGGGCTCGTGCTTGCTCGTCAACCGCCGTACAGTGCCGTTCTTTAGCGTTCCACGGATATCGTCAGCGGTCGCCCCTGCCCGGACCCATGCACGAGCATCCTTGATACCGGGTGGTGGCAGAATTATGCGAATGGTCGGGCAGTAGGATTGCAGCGTTGAGGCGAGCCGGGTTGCGCCCCACTGGCCGGGGTCATCAGCGTCAGAGACTACAACGACATCGCGACCGCGTGCCAGCGCGACGACATGCCGAGTCCCGCCAGTACAACTCGGACGCCCGATTGCATCGAATCCCAGATCAAGTAGAGCTGCCGTATCCGTCGGACCCTCACAAACCAGCAGCTTGCCGAATTCGGAAAGGTCCGTCGGTATGAATAGTCCCTCGCGTCCGCCCTTCACGCTCAGCTTGCGACCGTCGCGCAAGCGCCGCCGGATGCCAACTACAACGCCGGTGGCGTCAGTCATCGGAAAGATCCACGCTTCGCCGTCCCAGCCGACATGAAGCCGCCGTAGACCTTCGGGCATCACCCCGAGCACGCGGGAGAACCGCGCTACTGCTGCGTCAGTTGCGGCCCGCTCGTACCGCTTGGCAAGCTTGCCGAAGTCCTGCGGGCCGGTCGTCTCGGGCAATGCCACCCGTGCGGAGTATCCGCGTCCTCGATGCCAGTCGTGCGAGTGTCGCAGTCGATGCAGCCAGCCGCCATTGCGAAGCGGCTTCGGGCTTTCGACCCTCATGCAGCTTAGGTGGCGTAAACAAATAAGGGTTGCAGAGATAAGCCGGAGCGCGTATGATCTTGGGGTATGGAGATTTTCTCGGAACTTCAGGCGAAGCTGCTCGGCGTATGGCCATTGCTGGACGAGCGGACG
>JBARRC010000536.1:0-3826 GCA_049644045.1 Phycisphaerae bacterium | reverse complement strand
GCCATCGATCCGGAGCTGTATGCGCGTCGAACCATTCATGCCGTGTCCCTCGCTTTGGAAACCGGCCGTTCCTCCCGAGCGCCGAGAGGGTAGTCTGCCAGTACCCCCTCTGTCGAGCGCAGCCGAGAACTGCCGCCCTACTTCACCACGGTCGCGCTGACCAATTCGCCCCAGGGGCCGGTCTCGCCGCGGGTGCTGACCCAGCGGGCCTGGTAGTAGACGGTCAGGCCGCCCTGGGTCATCTGATCGTCCAGCGTCATGCGCGTCCGGGCGAACACGCAGACGAACCGCAACTACGTTACGCGCCCGTCGTCACCACGAAAATATCCGAATACTCACCGACCGGCAAGTCGCGGTAGCGCAGCCGGTAGCGGCGTTCCTCGGGCTGGCCGACTACGAGCGGCGGGCGGTTGTCGACGGAGGGCGAGGTTCTCGGCGGCCAGCTCGGCCTGGTTGCGAAGAAGCGACCGAAGAAAAACGAAGACCATTTGTATCCAACCCATGCTCCACTCCCAAACCCTGTACCTTAATGTGCACGTGAGGAGCTACGAACGTAGCGGCGTCCGAGGGAGCGTCAATTGCAGATGGCTGCGGAAACGCAAGAAACGGCGGTTTTGATGCCCCGATAGGGTTTTCAGGACCCACAGGTATCGGATAGGAAAGGGCTCTTTATCGGAGCAAGTTTGGATCATCTTTTTCCGATTTAAACAAAGGGTACCAAACGAAGGGAGCCTGGATTTAGACCTTAGGTAGTACGCCATGGAACCGTCACGCGAAAAAACAGAACAAACACTCCAGATGATGCTGGACGCCCTGGATGCAACCGCTGACGCGGTTGACAGCGACGAGAAGCGGCGAGAGTCGCGCCGTCCGCTGAACGCCACGTGCGAGCTGTGCTTCTTCCACGATCTCGGACTGACAACAACGATCGTGGAGGGAACCGTCCGCAATATAAGCTTCCGAGGTCTGTCTGTTGTTCTAGGTCTGCCGGCGCCGGTCCGTTCCGGTCGGCCGGTCGAGGTCGCCGTGGATGTTCCCAATCATACGCAGAGCTACGTGGCGGGAACGGTGGCGTTTTGCCGCAAGGTTGACGGCAACGGCTACGAGCTCGGGCTTGAGGTCAGGGCGGCGGGGACGGCGCCAATCCTCACCCGTGACGTGACCGCCTCCCAGGTGATCTACGATTGGTTTGCCGAGGCGCTAATGGTTCCGGAATAACCGGAATTACTCCACCGTCACGCTCTTAGCCATTTACGTTATACTGGCGGTTCCAAACAAAAAACCGGTCTAAACCGGGCGGTTGACTCATTATGGGAGAGCAGCCATGACGGACAGTCTCTTTGTGTGCGGGATAGACCAGGAAGCCGGCAGCAGCGTGGTTACGCTCGGTCTCTTCGGCATCCTGCGGACGGTGGTCGAGCCGATCACGTTTTTCAAGCCCGTCGGCGCCGGCGCAAACGACCAGGACGTGGCCGTGATGAAAACCGCATATCACCTGCCGCAGGGGACGGCCGATATGTGCCCGGTAACCATCGAGGATGCCCGGGAGCTGGTCGCCAAACAGTGTCAGGGCGAACTGCTGAATCGGATCGCCGCCTGTTACAAACGCTTGCGTCAAGGCCAGCAATTCGTGGTCCTCGAGGGGATCAACAACCAGCGGGCCATGAACGTCTTCGACATGAACATCAACGTGGACATCGCCGCTCATTTGGAGGCGCCCGTCCTGCTGGTGGCCCGGGGGAGTTTCGACGGCGCGCCGAGGGAGATCGATCCGTTGATCTCTTCGGTAGTGACGGCCAAGCGGGCGTTCGAGGAGAACCAGGTCGATGTCCTGGGAGTCGTGGTCAACCGGGTGATGGAGAGTGCTTTCGAGGAGACGCGTCAGCGAATCGGCGAGGCATTCGAGATGGCTGGAATCCCGCTGTACGGTGTGCTCCCCGCTCTCGCCTTCCTGGGGTACCCCAAGATGGATCAGATCACTTCGGAACTCGGAGCGGAGGTATTGATGGGTGAAGAGGCGTTGGGAACCGTAGTCAGCAAGACGATCATCGCTGCGATGGAGCCTGGACACTTTCTCAAGCACCTGGATACCGACAAAACATTGGTGGTTACGCCGGGCGATCGCGAGGGGATTCTGATGGCCCTGGCCTGTGCTCAGAAGTCGCCCAAACGGCGTTCGGTTTCGGGGGTGATCCTGACGGGTGAGCTTCGCCCCGATCCGGGGATCATGAGCCTGATCGAGGATCTTGACCTGCCGAATTTTCCGATCATCGCCGTCAAACCTGATACTTTCACCACGGCGACGCGGATTCGGGCGATGGACCCCCGTATCCGTCCACAGGATCTGGATAAGATCTATACTGCTTCGTCCGCTGTGGGGCGGCACTTGGAACACGAACGCCTGTGGGGGGCGCTGGCGATGCCGCGTCCGGCCCGTCAACGGTCCGGCTCGACGGCATTCCTCGAACAGATCATCGACCGGGCCAGGGCCAGCGGCAAACGCATCGTTCTGCCCGAAGGTAACGAGCCCCGGACCATCCGGGCAGTGGAAAGGATTGTCGACCGGGAGATATGCCCGATAACGCTGCTGGGCAAACCCGCAGAGATTCGAGAGGCGGCGGAGGACGCCGGTGTCAAACGACTGGACGACCGGGTCGAGATTATCGACCCGCTGGAATCGAAGGAGCTGGACCGGTATGCAGATGCCGTCGTCGAGGTGCGCAAGGGCAAACGTGGAGGAATAACGCCGGAAGTGGCCCGCCAGTGGCTGAACGAATCGCCCATCCACTTCGGTACGGTGATGGTGCAAGTAAACGACGCGGATGGGCTGGTCTCCGGTGCGGTCCACTCGACGGGGGATACGATCCGGCCCGCACTCCAGATCATTCGGGTGAGACCGGATGTCGGAACCGCATCGAGTGTGTTCTTCATGGCGTTAAAGGATCGCGTATTGATCTACGGCGATTGCGCGATCGTCCCCAATCCAAATGCGCAAGAGCTGGCAGCTATCGCCCTCTCCTCGGCCCGCACTGCTCGGGCGTTCGGGATCGAGCCCCGGGTGGCTTTGCTATCCTACTCTACCGGAACGTCCGGCGCCGGCGAGTCGGTGGACAAGGTGATCGAGGCCACCAAGCTGGTCAAGGAACGTAACCCTGATTTCCTGATCGACGGCCCGTTGCAATACGACGCGGCGATCGACCCAGAGGTGGGCAAGCTCAAGCAACCGGATTCTCCGGTAGCCGGTCGGGCCAACGTCTTAGTCTTCCCTGATCTCGATGCGGGCAACATCGCCTACAAGGCGGTCCAGCGTTCGGCGGGTGCGTTGGCTATCGGTCCAGTGCTCCAAGGTTTAAACAAACCGGTCAACGACCTGTCCCGCGGCTGCACCGTTGACGACATCGTGTACACGGTGGCGGTCACGGCGATCCAGGCCGCGGCGGATTAGAGCACCGTCAAACTTGTTTTTGCAGGTTGGGTGGCATGGGCAAACTTGTTTGCCCGTGTTGATTCACAGGCCGTCACGGGCAAGCTGATGCTTGCCCATGCCACCCGCCGTTGACGGCTGGCTGTCACTCGCCGGTTTGATCGCTGGGCGAAAGTGAAAAACGCTCTAAGCGGGTAACAAAAAAAGGATGATTATGAACATTTTGGTGATCAACTGCGGAAGCTCGTCGATCAAGTACAGACTTTATGACATGGCTGGGCAGGTGGAACGGGCGAGTGGCTTGATCGAACGCATCGGTGAAGCCGACTCGCACACCACCCACAACTGTGACGGCCGGAAGATCGAACGATCCGGGCGGATAGACAATTACGAGAGAGGTGT
>JBARRC010000535.1:0-2238 GCA_049644045.1 Phycisphaerae bacterium | reverse complement strand
TTGTGGCCCTGCCCCGTAGCCGGTTCCGGGGACCGGACCAGAATACTGGCCCCCGCCGGGGAGTCGTCGGTGGCAGGCCGGCAGTCATGCCGTTGCCCCCGCGGAGCGTACCCCGTTCGTCATCCCGCTATGCGAAGGCTGCGGTCTCTGGTCGCTCCCCTCACGACTGCCAGCCAGGATAGCTGGCGCTCCCGGGGGGCGCCCCAGGCGACCTGGCCGCCCAACCTGGAACATGGATGTGTCAGCGGTCTCAGAGCCGGTCACCTGGGGTTGCTCCAAAACGGGCCGTGTTGAGCAGGCAGAGGTTGGCCTGGGAGACGCCATCCATCGCGAAGCGGTGGCCCGCTACGTCGCACGGCCCCTGACCGGTTGACGTCTAGGCGTGCCCCGGTCGAACCACCAGAACGCCCGGTATCGGCGGCTCAGCGAAAGGAGGTCCAGGATTATCTCGGCTGATTCCCTGAGAGGCCTTGATCTGCCTGTCGGAATCTTGAGGCGGTGCATGCAAAGTGCGTGCACCCACGGTGACCTACGTCACCATCGTTGCGGATATCACACGTCCAAGCTCTGTGGCAGAGAAATCTCCTGCAGCTCGACGCAACCAGAACAAAGCCGCGCCACGGGAAAGTTCTCGATCATCGAGCCGTCCATAAACAATGGCGAGGTTAGCACTCCATAGAGCCCGTCCCAATCCGGAACCTGCCTACATACGGTACACTGACGCGACGCAGGGTCATCGGAAAGTTGACGAGGCTTCCGAGGAACGCTGACCCCCGTACCATTAGCTTCAAAGGAATACGAAGGATTCGCTTCAAAGCAATCCCGACAGTAGATCTCGATTCGGCTCTTATCCCGGTGACGTTTTCTCACGAGCTTCGTTGGCAAAATGTAGTACTTTACCACGTAAAACACATTCCCGGTTCGGCCACATGAGCCGCATCCGTGTTTCTCTGAAAGCTCGGTAAACGGGTCCGTGTGCATCGGGGTCGACTCCAAACACGTACTCTCACCAAGTCATGAAGTGGCCAAGATTACGTACCCAGCGGTCGGTGTCCAGCCATGCCACACCGTTGTCCTCCCGGCGAATCAAATCTGACCCCACGGATAAACTCGGGCCAGGCAGGGTAGGATGCGCACTTTCTCCACGCCGCATACCTCCCAGACACTTCGCTGCACGTTACTAACGATCTGTGCGACAAGGCGAGACTAAGCCGCCGAGCTTCGAAGTCGCCTCAAGGCGGCGGCCTCATGACTCCACCGCCTACGCCGGGCTCACCCCAGACGCGCTGCTAAACGCCTCCGGCTCACGACCTACAGGCCGCACGTTCAGGACTCGCCAAGGAGCCATCCGGTGGGCAGATGGAGGCGAATGAGAGCGGATGCCCCGCGCCCCCGATCAGCGGACCGGTTTCCGCCAAGGGGCACTGGATCCTCACCGCCAGCTCTGCGAAGGCCCACCAAGCGAGACGCCAAGCACCGCGCCGCCTGGAACGTAATCCCCTGTTGGCAAGCAGGTAACGGCGCGGGTGCCGGGGTTACCAATCCCCCAGCCCAGGGTGACACGGGCCGGGGGTGAGACGGGGAGGACCACAAAGCGTGAGATTTCGAGACGGCGTTTCGTAAGTGCTTGCTGTTCATGGGTTTATGGCCCTGTCGTTGGTCTCAAGGCCTCCGGCCGCCGTGAGACTCCCCGGTGTCCGGTCCCTCGCCCGGAGTCAGGGAAGGGCGACCTCCGGGTTCAGTGCCTAATGGCGTTAGGATAAGCATTTTTCTCTCGCCACCGTTCGCGGAATGTTGAGCCAGGGGTAGTGCCGGCATTCGCGCTTCACGCAGCGTGGCTCCACGCGGCCGCGGCGGAGTGAGTTGCGGCAACGGGCAATGTCGGACAACATTTGGGTGTAGACCTTCCGGCGTTGTCTCGGTCGGGCCATTCGCGAAGTGCGCGACGTGCTGCTGTTGGGACCGCCCGGGACAGGGAAGAGTTTTCTGATCCAAGCGATCGGCTACCAGGCGATCAAGGCGGGGTTCACGGTGCTATACCGTTCCATCTTTGATCTCGTGCGGGACTTCCTGCACGACGAGGCCTTCGCCGGATATGACAAGGTGCTGGCTCGCTACCTCATGGGGCCGGGCTGAGAAAGTGAGCCACTTTCGGGCTTGAGAGGAGCGTCACCCCGGAGGGTCCTACTTCCTCCGTCATACTTCCCTCGGAGGCGCAGCCCGGCCGTATCCTTCCTC
>JBARRC010000534.1:0-4318 GCA_049644045.1 Phycisphaerae bacterium | reverse complement strand
GTGCTACGACCAGCGGAGTCCGACGATAGAGAATTGTGTGTTCAGCGGGAACACTGCGGACGCAGGCGGCGGGATGGTGAATGACACCAGCGACCCCAAAGTGTTCAACTGCGTCTTCACCGGGAACTCGGCGAATTATGATGGCGGCGCTGTAATGAACATGCGTGACGCCCGCCCAACGATCACGAATTGTACTGTCAGCGGTAATACAGCAGCGTCCTCGTGTGGCGGTGTATATAACTGGCTGGGCGAAGGCAACGAGGTGAATGTGGCCAACTGTATTCTCTGGGGGAATAGCGACGATAGCGGTACAGACGAATCAGCCCAGATTGACGTTCTTGAGGGTACAGCACTTGTCAACTACAGCTCCGTCCAAGGCTGCACGATCTTCTGCGCGAACCCCGATGACCACAACATCGGGGATGACCCATTATTCGTACGTGACCCCGACCCTGGACCGGACGGAAACTGGGACGGCGTCGACGACGATTACGGCGATCTGCATCTCCAAGCGGGCTCGCCCTGCATCGACGCGGGGAACAACAATGCCGACACCGACGCCAACACACCCGGCATTCAGCCGCTACCACCAACAGACCTAGACGGCAATTTCCGTATCGTCATGGTTGAGAGCGCAACTGTTGACATGGGTGCATATGAGTTTCAAGACGGGACGCCCATCCCCGCCGTCTCCGAATGGGGCCTGGTGGCGATGACGTTGCTCGTGCTGACGGCCGGGACGGTGGTGCTCATGCGGCGCCGTCGCGCCGTGACAGCTTGTTGACCACCTGCGGCGGACGGTCCCGATCAGAACCGCGATTGTGAAAGCGAGCCGCGGCCTTCAGGCCGCGCGGACATCCGGGCACCAGCGTGGCACTGATGGCGCCTGACAACCGCGCGGGCTAAAGCCCGCGGCTCGCCTGGTGGTGATGGTTTTGCTCATGCTCACTGCAGGCACGGTGGTGCTCATGCGGCGGCGGGCGGCGCGGGCGTAGGGCGGCGGGTGGTTCGGGTGTAGGGCACACCGGAAGAGTGGCGGTAAAGGGACGTCCCGTAGGGACGATCTGAGAATAGCCCAGCATTTCAATGCTGGGAACAGGTTCGGGAGGCAGATTCGCAGAGTCCCGTAGGGACGGATGAAAACCAACGGGGTGATTCGCAATGGAGGCACGGTTCATCCGCCCCTACGGGACTTGATGAGTCGGGGGTCGCTTGATCCCCAGCGATAAATCGCTGGGCTATTGTCGAATGTCCCTCCGGGACAAGGTTCCGATCCGGCTGCGCCGACCGGAAGATGTGGGTAACAACAAGGGCTAAAGCCCACGGCTCGGTTGCGCGGTGCTGCGTTTTCGTGTTTGGATGCAGTTACCTTCGAGATTCCGCGCGGGCTAAAGCCCGCGGCTCGCGTAAGGCATCCAGTGAATCCGCACAGGCCAAAGCCCGCGGCTCGCGGACAGCCGCGCGGGCTGTGGTTATTCCTTATCGGCCCGGGCTGGTGGCGCTTGTTGCCGTCGTATTGACTGTGGCTACGCTCGTCACTCTTGGCACGAACACCTTGTCGGTAGACTCCAGCCGCGCGGTCAGCAACGACGCCCGTTCGACGGCCTGTCGGATGCGGGGCGGTAGATACTCACCGACGAAAGTGGTGGTCAACAGCCGCGTGTGGCCGACACGATGGATGACATCCGTCGATTCGGTCATCTCCGCGAGCGCGGTACGGGCTTCGTTGAGCTCTTCGAGCTGACGGTCGTTTGCTTCGATCGCCGCATAGGCACGTTGACGGTGCCGCTCGTAGAGGGCACGCTTCACGCTGGTTTCGCCGGCCTCGTCGAAGAGCAAATCCAGCCGATGCTTCTCGATTTCGAGCACGGCGCGCTCCCGGTGTAGTTCGCGCTCCCCCTGGTCCAGCGGGCGGAAACCCTCGTTCGGTGCGAAAAGTCCCGTGACAAATGCCAGGGCCACACGCCGCTCGCGCAGATCCCCCAGGTGCTCGTTGAGCCGATCGATGTGGCCGAGCACCTCCTCCATCCGCCTCTCGTTTTCGACGAAACGGTGGTCGTGGTGGTGGAGGTGGTCTGTCAGCAGCATCAACCCTTTACACCGTTCGAGGCGTTCAACCTCTTCCCTGAGCACCTCTTTCCAGTGTCTCAAATCGTCCGACAACTGATTGACACGACGCAATCTCCACTGGGCATCCTGGTAATCAGCCACCAGGACCATCTTGGTCACCACGTGACCCGCGCGAGTCGCGGCCAGGTCATCATCGCCAAAGGCCGGTTGCGTGGTCGGATGGAAGAGTTCATCACCACCGGGCATGAGGAGGATTTCTGCATGACGCAGGAAGTCACGGAGCTGGTGCTGCCTTTGGGTACGTGCCCTGAGTTCGGCCTTGATGGCCCTTCCTATCCGGCGTTCGAGCCGATTGAAGGCACGAAACTGCTTCCTGAAGCTTTTGAAGTTAGCTGGATCGCTGCCTTCAATTCGTCCGTTGACTTCATAATCATAGGCGAGCCATTGTTTTTGTTCGCCGATGCTGTTTTTCCAGTTGTTCAGCGTGTCCAGGATATCATCGCCTGTGCGGCGGACGTCGAGCCATCCCTGCATCACATCGCCGTACTCTCGGTCGAGGAAGGCGAACATGTACGAACCCGGCGTCAACGGAGTGGTGGCGTACGTGACATTACTACCCTCGAATGGGCCGCCCCACAGAGCGACGTGGACGGCTTCCGTGGACGACATCACCGGGTCGCCGATGAATTCCTCGTCCGCAAGCCCGCTGTATGATCCGTCCACGACCAACCGCGTTTGGACGACCGTGTCGGCTTCAGCCAGCCATTCCGGCTCCGATACCATGGCAAAGCGGACGGGGACCGATATATCGTGCGGCTGCGTGGTGGCTGAAGTCATCGGCCGCAGACATCCGATCAATGCCAAGGGTGTTGTGAGCATAACGGTCGTTAGCAACGTGTGTCTCATGTCATGTACTCCTATTGAGGAAAAGTCCAAGGCTTGTGGAATAGCACCAGCAGCCTCCCCCTTACATCGGTCCGGGCCGCAAGTCAGGTAAGAGAATTGCCGTCTGCAAGGTCCGAGAACCCGGCAAATACCCTGGTGTGACCGTATTTTGTGAGGGGATGTGGCCTGGGTTTTCGTCGGAGGGAGTTGACCCGGCATATTGGGACGGTCGTTGAATACCCGCGCTACCCGGTGCACGTCAGCGACCTTCAACGTGAGATTTGGCCAGAGCGGCGAGAATACACTAGAATCGTCGCCGCGTACGCGACATCGTAAGAGGGTGTTTAAGAAGTCTGCCAACATCGGAGGGGATTACCGCGTTTTGACGTTTGCTGATGATTCCACGTGAGCTGTTAAAGAAGGTACGCCAGATTCAGATCCGTACATCGCGGGTGGTCAACGACGTGTTCGCCGGGCAGTACCATTCAGCGTTTCGCGGACGCGGCATGGAGTTCGAGGAGGTCTCCCCTTATACGATCGGCGACGATGTGCGGCTGATCGACTGGAACGTGTCCGCGCGCTTCGGTGAACCCTTTATCAAGAAGTTTCGCGAGGAGCGGGAGCTGACGGTGATGCTCGTCGTCGACGCCAGCCGGTCCGGGCTGTTCGGCAGCGGCAGGCAATTCAAGCTCGATGTAGCCGCGGAGCTTTGTGCGGTGCTGGCGTTTTCAGCCATCCGCAGCAACGACAAGGTCGGCCTGATTCTGTTCACCGACCAGGTGGAGAAGTACGTGCCGGCGAAGAAGGGTACGCAGCACGTGCTCCGCATCATTCGCGAGCTGCTGTATCACGAGCCCGCGGGCATGGGCACGGACATCGCCGGGGCGATGAACTTTCTGAACCGCGTAACGATCCGCAAGTCCGTTTGCTTCCTGGTCAGTGACTTTCTGGCCGAGGACTACGAATCCGCGCTGCGGATCGCGCGGAGGCGACATGATCTGATTCCCATTATCGTCACCGATCCCCGCGAGATGGAACTGCCCGACGTCGGGTTCATCGAAATGGAAGATCCGGAAACGGGTGAGCTCGCCCTCGTGGACACCTCGAGCCGGGCTCTGCGGCAACATTACGCCAGGCAGTGCCGCAGCCACGCGGCCGCACGTGAGACAATGTTCCGGCGGATGGATACCGACACGATTGAAATCCGCACCGATCAGCCGTACGTCGAACCACTGGTGCGCTTCTTTCGTAAACGAGAACGACGGCGATAGACTACGTCTATGAGTGTCTTGTATGGCCGTGCGCAACCGTGCAACAACGCACCAGCGGGAACACCGCGCGGGCTGAAGCCCGCGGCTCGCTT
>JBARRC010000533.1:0-9364 GCA_049644045.1 Phycisphaerae bacterium | reverse complement strand
AACGAAAACTGAGGGACTCCGGCTGCGCATCACGGCCCGCAACGGTTTTTCTCTTGCTAGGTAAGGTCAAAGTCAATTCTGTGAAGCGACTCTGCCGATTTGACGGGTACACCGAAGCTGCCTATGCTTTCGCGCGTAAGGTCCTTTTGGAACTCAATATAATCTATTTGTTCGCATGAACTTACCACCACAAACCGCTGCTCGACGCCTTGTCTCGAACCTCGTGACACCGCCGTTTGTCGTCGCGGTGGCGATGCTCGGCGTGGCCGCCGGTCTGGCTGGGCCTGTTGCGAATTGGATGCACATTAAGCAAGGAAAGAAAGCGCTGCCCCTCAAGTCCCCACTCACCGCCCTGAATGAAACGGAGATCGCTCCCTATCGGGTGAAGACGCGGCGTGTGCTCGATCCAGCCGTTGTTGAAGCACTCGGTACTGACCTGTACCTCGACTGGACGCTTGAAGATGGAGACCTTCCGCCGAATGACCCGCTCCGGGAGGTCAACCTCTTCGTTACTTACTACTCGGGAGGCCACAACCTGGTTCCCCACACCCCGGACGTCTGCTACTTTGGCGCGGGGTACGCCGCGGCAATGCCGCACGAGAACACCCGGATTGAGGTGGCGACGTTGGGACCCGACTTGTCGACGGTTCCCATTCGGGTGTGTACGTTTGCGAGAACGGCGATTTTTGATCACGGGAATCTGTCAGTGGTCTATATGTTCCACTGTAATGGACGTTTCGTGGCTACCCGTACGGGCGTGCGCGTGCTCATCAACGACCCCGTAAGTACCTATGCGTATTTCAGCAAGGTCGAGGTCGGTTTCCCCAATGCCACGCGCGCCCAATCGATTGAAGGTGCCAAAAAGCTTTTCAACCGGGTGTTGCCGGTGTTGGTCCGGGATCATTGGCCCGACTTTGAAGCGGAGGAACAGGCGGCCCAAGAGATAAGGATGAAGGATGAAGGATCAAGGATGAAGGATGAAGGATGAAACCGCGATGGCCAGGAAAAGACTCAATAAGAATCTCGTCATCAGCCTGACGCTGTTTGGGTTTGTGCTGATGATTGCTTCCGCGGTGCTCATGCTCCGCCAGTTGCAGCAGCGCGACCCCAAATACTTCGTCGAGCTCGCACAGCGTTATGAAAACGAGGGAGAATGGCAGCAGGCGGCGCTTTTTTACGGGCGGGCGTGGGAAAGGAGTCATGAGGCAACAAACCTCGTTTCCCATGGCGACATGATGCTCAACGACGGCGAGGTCAACGTGGCCCTGCAAAGCTGGCGCGAGGCGCTGATCAATCAGCCCGACCTCACCGAGGCGCACCTCCGCCGGCTCGAACTGTTGCTCGAGCTGGCGCGTCTCTATGGTAGGTTGGAGAACTGGAAGCGTGTGCAGGAGGCCGCCGAAACGCTTCTCAACGCCGATGCCGAGAAAACCGAGGCGCAAACCGCCTTTGCCCACAACGCCAATGGAATGGCACTTATCTATCTCGTCCGTCGAGGCGAGGGAAACCTGGAGCGAGGAGAGGAAGCGCTTCGTACGGCGATCCGGATTGCGCCCGACACCGTCGATTACGCGCTTGATCTGGCCGCCCATTACATCCGGCAGAATCGCATTCAAGATGGTGAGGGCGTCTTCAAGGACCTGATCGAACACCACACGTCGCCCGGGGCCGACGCCTCCAAGGTCCGCCTGGCCTATGCGCGGCACCTTGCGGCTTACCGGCGGGGGGATGAAGCCGAGCGATACTTCAAGGAAAGCCTGTCACTGGCGGAGGGCGACCCGACCGCCTCGCGCGACGCCAAACTCGCCTATGCGGTCCTCCTTTCGCAGCGCTGGGCCCGTGCGGTTCGAGATCAACCCGATGAGAAGTCCACCCAGGCGCTCTACGACGAAGTCGAAGCCATCCTGCGACAATGCATCGAGGCGGACGCCGACGACTTCGATTCTTACCTGCACCTGGCCGTGCTCTATCAGTCAGCGGGTCGATACGCCGACGTAGTCGACGTATGCGAGGCCCGGTTGCGGCGCGGACTCTCACGCAAAGGGGTCGCGGCTGCCCGCAACCGCCTTCACACCTTCACCCTCATGATCTACGCCTCTCAGGCGTGCGTCGCGGAGGCCATTGCCGCGCGCCAGGCCGGGCATCAGGAAGAGCGAGAAGCGTGGCTTGCCCGAGCGGAACAGTACGTGGCGGATGCCAGGGGCGAGGCTCCGTCCCATCCTCGTGGGCTCAGTCAGGCGGGTCGCGTGAAACTGGCCAGGGGATTGGATCGCGCCGCGCTGGACGACCTCAGGGCAGCCAATGAAGCGTACCAATCCTATGACACCATCGACTGGGAGAGCAAGCTCATCCTGGCACGGTTGCATCTGAAGCTCAACGAGGCCGGTGCCGCCAAGGCCGTGCTCGAGGAGGTGATCGAGGCAGCCAGGCGACAACGGAGCGCTGATGTCAACTTTTGGACACTCTACGCGCAGGCCCTGTTCCAAAACAACGAGCTCGATCAGGCCCTGGCGATCAGCGATCAGGTTCTGCTCTTCGATCCGGGCAACCCCAACGCCCTGCGACTCAGGGCGGCCGTGTATGAACGCCAGGGTCGCCCGGAAGACGCCGGTCGAGTGATCGAAGCGCTGACCGGAGACCGGGTGCTCCGCGCGATTTTGACGGCGCGGGAACGTGCCCTTGTGGGCGACATCGAACAGGCCCTCGCCGTGCTGCGCGAGGCGCTTCTGAAGGACCCGGCCGATCCCCGCCTGGTCAGCACCACCGTCCGCGAACTGCTCAACCTCGACCGGTCCGACGAAGCCCGATCCGTCGTGAAAGCGGCGCTGGCGGTCAAACCCGACGACATGCAGCTACAGAAGCTGGCCCTGTTGACGCGCGAGGACCTGTCAGACGACCAGCGCGATCAGGCCATGCTCGAGATCATCGAAGCGCAGGAGGATGCTTACCAGCGGGATCTGGAGCTCATCGGGTTCTATCTGCGAAGAGGCGATCACAAAAAGACGCTACGGATTATAGATGAAGCCCTCGATCATCTGGTCGCCAAGGATACGCCGCTCGCCCGGAATGCAACGACTGCGCAGCATCGGGCGTTGTTGACAATGAAACTGAGCGCCGCGGCTGCACTGGATGATGACGAGGCCTTGACCGCCGCACGCGAAGCCGCCAGGCAATACAACGTAGATGGTGCGGACGGGAAATCAATCCTCGGACTCTACCACATGCATCGTCAAGAATACGACCTTGCGATCAAGGCCTTCCGTGAAGTGATCCAGGGCGACCCCACCGATGTACGCTCGCTTACCCATTTAGGACAGTGCCTGCAAATCGCCGGTAGAACCGTGGAGGCACAGGCATCATTTGAACGTGCCTTACGCGTCAACCCCAACGACGGGGAAGCCCATTGGGGTCTCGCCGTTGTCGCGCGGGCGCAGGGTAACGCCGACACGTACGAAAAGGAACTGGCGATCTGCAGGCGGCTCATTCCCACCAATCCACGGATTCAATCGGCGCTGCTCGCCCAAGAGGAGCAGGCCGATCCTCTAACCGCCGTTGCGAGGCGAGAAAAGCTCCTGGCGGAAAACCCCGACGATGTCGACAACCTCACGAGGCTCGCTGCGCTCTGCGAAGCGGCGGATGACCTGCCCAAGGCCGACGAGTACTACGCCCGCGCAGCGGCGCTTCGCCCCGACGATAAGGATCGGGTCGTCGCCGTCAGCAAGTACTACCGCCGCACCGGTCGCCCGGAGCGATCGTTCGAGCTGGTGACTCGCTACGCCGATTCACGACCAACGCGTAAGGAGAAGGCGAACGCCCACATCCTGATCGCAGCCCATTACCTCGGTCTCGGCGAGCTGGACCTGGCTCTGAGCACGCTGCTCGAGGCCGCGGGTATCGCTGAGACCCTCGAGGTCTGCCAGAGTCTCGCGGAGTTCCACCTTCATAGCGCCGACCGGCCCGACAAGGCGCTTCCGTGGCTGGACAAGGCCGTTGAGCGCGCCCGTGAAGCTCAATCGCCGCAACTCCCGCGGGTGCTGGCGGCCCGCATTTCCTGCCTGCTGCACCGGAAGCTGAATGACACACAGACGGCACGTCGCTACGTCAACGAGTTGCTGGCCACCTTCCCCGACGATCCTACGGGGCTCCTCTTGGATAGTGAGGTCCACGCCCGCATGGGGCGGATTGAAGACGCGATCGACGCCCTATCCGACTACCTTGCATTAAACCCCAACGACCCCTACGCCCTCTATCAGCGTGCCCTCCATCAGCGCGCCCGGGGGCGACTGGCGACCGCAGTGGAGGATTTGGAGGCCATCAAACGCACCCAGCCGCTTGCGCTTGGGTTGGAACCGCGGTACCTGTTGGCGCGGTTGCATCAGCAGGCGGGGCGCACCGACTTGTGGCTTCGCGAGCTGGAGTCCCTCGTTGAAGCTGCGCCCGAATCGGAGCGGGCCGTCGAGGAGCTAGTTAACGCGTACATCCACGAGAAGCGCCTGACCGACGCGGAGCGGATCGTGACCGCGCAGATCAACCGCACCGATGCGGAGCCGGACGCGCGCTGGTTCTTTTTGCGAGGTCGTATCTCCCAGGAACTGGGCGATCCTGCGAAAGCGTTGGAGAACTTCCAACGCGGCGCGAGCCTCAGCAACCACGCGGCGGAAAGCGTCACGAAGGTCTTGGGTCTGTACCTGCGGTTGGACCGGGCCGACGAGGGCGTCCGGTACTACGAGCAATACGCACCGGCGGAAAAGCCGGGAGCTACGCTGGTCTCCCAGTACGCACTGCTGCTGGCAAAGGCCGACAGGAAGCCAAAAGCCATCGAGCAGTTTCGACGCGCGATGAGCCTCGCGATCATCGACTCCGCCGCGGCTGTTCGAGCCGTCACCGCTAACCTGGCAGCCGCCTTTCCCCCCGAAGAAGCGATCGTTTTGTTTGAAGGCAGTCGGCCGGACGACGCGATGTCGCGCGCCAACAACCGGATACTCGCCCGGCTCCATCGAATAGCCGGGCAGTATGACCAGGCTGCGATACGGCTCGAGCGATTGATCGAAACCAGCGAGGAACCCCGTGAGCGGGCGGAACTGCTTCAGGAGTTGGGCGAGACCTTGCAGGTGGCCGGCGAGGCCAAGCGCGCCCGTCGTGCCTATGAGGAGGCACTCCAACTCGACGGCGACGATTGGATTACACTGAACAACCTGGCGTACCTTCTCTCCGACCAGCTCGGTGAGAACCATCTCGCCCGCTCCCACGCCGAGCGCGCCGTGGCTATCGCCGATAACCGTCACACGCTCGATACGCTGGGTTGGATCTACGTCGGGCTGGGGGAGTATTCGCTCGCGATCGCGGAGCTAAGCCATGCGATCCGGCTCGACCCCGACGTGGCCTTGTCCTACTACCACCTCGGCGAAGCGTATCGCCGGAATGGACAACTCACCGAGGCCGGTGAGATTCTAAGGAGCGGCCGCGATCTCGCCACCACGGCCGATGATTCTGATCTGGTCTCTCTGTTTGAGGCCTCGCTCGAACGGGTCACACGCTCAGACGCCGCGCCGTGATATGCCGGATGGGTGGCCCATGTCCTTTGGACATGGGGGAGACGATGACACACAGTCAGGCTCATGCTCACGATCATGACATCCCCCACCTCCAGAGGAGGTGGGCCACCCGGCCTGAAGACTTGGGCCACCCGTCAGGATGATTTTTGGATGTTCACAAACTTCATCCTGACACTTTCTATCTCTAAAGCCTTGCCCCGTAAAAAGTTACGCCGCCTCCCGCGTACCGGGTGTGTACCGTAACTAGCGCTGCCGTAAGGGGTTGCGTATTACCTCATCATCCCGGTGCGGTAGAATAGGCCCGCGATGATCTGGTTGGCACTGGCACTTCTGTTGATCTGCTCGGGTATTGTCTCGGCGTCGGAAACCGCGCTGTTCGGCCTGAGCCGGCAGGTGCTCTACCAGTTCAGCCGGTCGGGGGGGCGGTTGCAACGCCGCGTGCAGGTGCTCATGCAGCACCCCCGCCGCGTTCTGACGACCGTGCTGATTACCAACACGGCAGTCAACGTAGCCATCTTTACCATCTCGTTTCTTGCTCTGCGGCAGATCCACGACGTCCCGGCCGCCGTGCCCGCCGTTGGCAGTGTGCTCGTGCTCCTTTCGGTCATTGTCTTCGGCGAAATGCTGCCCAAGGCCCTCGCCTTCTCCAACTTGCGCCGGTTCGCGCCCCCGGCCGGCAGCCTGATCGCGGTGCTTCAGGTGGTGCTCGGTCCCGTCCGGTGGGTGCTGGGTACGTTGCTGGTCGAGCCGATCACGCGATTGCTGGCACCGCATTCCTCCATGACGGACACGGTCACCATCGATGAGTTGAAGCTCCTCGTGGAGCATTCCGCCCGCGAGGGCGTGATCAACTCGACGGAAAACGAGATGCTGCAGGCCATCGTTGCGCTCGGGGATATCAGTGTCCGCGACGTGATGACACCGCGCGTCGACATCCGTTCGATTCGGATCGATCGCGATCGAGCGAGCATCCTTCAGGCCATCCGTGAATCCAGGCGCCGCCGTTTGCCGGTGTGCGGCCGTGACCTGGATGACATCCGCGGCGTCATCTACGCACGCGACTGCTATCTCAACCCGGATGTACCCATCAAAACGCTTGTCCGCCGCGTTCACTTCGTGCCGGAGCAGATCAACTTGATGCAATTGCTCCGTCACTTCCGCACCGAAAAGAACCAGTTGGCCATCGTTGTGGACGAGTATGGCGGCACGGCCGGGCTGGTCACCACCGAAGATGTCGTCGAATGGATCGTGGGAGACCTTCCGGACGCCGAGACACCGCGTCCTGCGATCTCCACGGAGCGGATCGACGAGAACACCTACCGGCTCCCCGGCGATCTGAGCGTACGGGTTTGGGCGGATCGCTTCGCCGTCGGAGAGATCGATCGTCACATCGACACCGTCGCCGGTCTGATTCTGGCGAAGCTGGGGCGGCTTCCGCGCACGGGCGATTCCATCCGCATCCGCAACCTGACCCTGACCGTGGAGACCATGCGGCGGCGGCGGATTGAGCGGGTCCTGCTCCGCCGCGAGGCGAACGGATCGGCCCAGGCGGAGGGAACCTCATGAATTGGATCATCGTTGGCGCGGTCATCGCGGTCGGCTTGTTCCTGTCGGCCTTCTTTTCCGGCGCCGAAACCGGGCTGTACCGCGTCAACCACCTGCGCCTTCATTTGGGGGTTCAGCGGCGCGACCCGAAGGCGCTTCGCCTGTCTCGTGTGCTGGGCGACGAGCAGGGTGCGCTTTCGGTTACGCTGATTGGCACGAACGTAATGAACTATGTCACAACGATCGCCGTAGCCTACCTCTTCGCCGACCTGCTGGGCTTCAGCGAAGCAGATACCGAACTCTATACTGTCACATTCTTGACACCGATCGTGTTCGTGTTCGGCGAAGTCGTGCCGAAGAATCTCTTCCGGCTCCACCCGGACCGCCTCCTTGCACGTGGCAGCGGGCTGCTGGCGTTGTCCAACCGGTTGTTTCGGATGACCGGGGCCGTGGCAGGTCTCAAACTACTGGCCGCCGTCATCAACCGCCCGGCCGGCGGATTGTCGCAGCGCGGCGCCGGGTTCGCGCCCAAGCGGCGCATAGCGATGCTGCTCCAAGAGGCGCTGGCGGGCAACACACTCGGTGAGGATCAATCCGATCTGATCGACCGCGTCTGCGGGCTGTCCGAAACGCCGCTGCACGCTGTCATGGTCCCGCGTAACCGCGTTACGGCTGTCGCCGCCAACGCGGACCGGCGCGAACTGGTACGCGTCGCCCGCAGAACGGGCCATGCGCGATTCCCCGTCTACGAACCCGATCGGCGGCACATCATCGGGCTGATCAAAGTCGACGAACTCCTGCCATCGAGCAACTGGCAGACGGTCGGCGAGCGTCTGCGCCCCGCAACGACGATGAGCCCCCATGAGACGGTCGCCACGGCCATCACCCGCCTGCAGCGAGCCGGACGGGGCATGGCTGTCGTTACGGACCACGGCGGGCAGATGCTGGGCGTCGTGACCCTCAAGGATCTGCTTAGCGAAGTTGTCGGCGAAGTTGCAGCCGGCGTTTGAATTTGCACTGGATGGGTGGCATGGGCAAACTTGTTTGCCCGTGCTTGGTATCCAGCAGACACGGGTAAGCTGGCGCTTACCCATGCCACCCAACCGTGCCCGTCGATTCAACACGCTGACAGAGCACTAGCGTAGGATCAGCAGTAAGAATGGTTCATTGCGGTTGCGGATGAGACAGTCGAAGATGCGAAAGGCAAGACTCATGGATGACCTCACGAAGCTCACTGTTGACAGCTTCCTCGATCAGCTCGCCGAGCGATCGCCGACGCCGGGCGGGGGCGGCGCGACCGGTGTGGCCGGTGCACTGGCCTGCGCGCTGGCGCACATGGTGGCCGCCTACTCAGTCGGCAAAAAGACCGAACCGGCCGTTCGCACCCAGGTCGAAAAGGCTGTCAGTCATCTGCACCACGCCGATCAGCTCCTCCGCGCTCTTATCACTCAGGATGCAACCGCCTACGCCGATATGGCCGAAGCCGCGAGGAGCCGCAGGCTTCAGCCTGCGCGGACATCCGCCGCCCAGTCTACCTATGCCGACGCAGTCCTCGCGTCCATCGCGGTCCCCATGGAGATGGCCGCGGTCGTGTCGAACGCGCTGGCCGCCATGGACGAGTTCAAGGAGCTGGCCAATCGGCATCTGCTGAGCGATCTGGGCATTGCGGCTGTTCTGGCTGATGCGACAGCCCGGGCGGCGCGGTACACTGTGCGCGTCAACGTGCCCGAACTCGCCGAGGCTGCGAAGCGTTCCAGAATCCTCACCGAGATTGACGGTATTGCCGAAAACTGTAGGCGCCATTGCGAATCCATCGAGGCGTTTGTTCGCGGTCATCTTGAGAACGATCCGGCGGATAACCGATAGACCGCCTGATGGATGAGCCGCCTCCCTACCACCTGGACATCGACGGTCTGAAGGATCCCAATGAGGGGACGCACCGGCACTCGAGCCTGCGCGGGCGTCCCTGGGTCGGCATTCACTTCGACTGCTGCGGCGTCTATGCGCGCATCTACCGCAATCCCGAAGGCACCGCCTACCACGGTTGTTGCCCGCGCTGCCTGCGGAAGCTGACGCTCCGCGTCGGCCCGGACGGGACGGACGCCCGGTTCTTCACGGCCAGGTAGCCATTCCAATAGGGGTGTGACCATGTTTTGTGGCATCGTGTCATTCTGTTGTCCTACTGAGATCGTAGCGGCCTGCGTCCTCGCAGGCCGTTTTCCCGGGCAAGTGCTATTGCGTACGACGGCCGGCGGGGACGCCGG
>JBARRC010000532.1:0-7671 GCA_049644045.1 Phycisphaerae bacterium | reverse complement strand
GGCCTGTCCACGGGAGGATGCTCGTAGCACTCGTTCTCGGTGAGGTCGGAACAGCGAAACACGCCGTCCTCGCCATAGGCACAGCACGCCGATTGGCCGCACGGATGAGGGAACGGCCCCGGACATTCGGCGCGCTTGCAGTAACTCTGCGGGCAGTCGTTGGGGTCACCGGGCTCGCACGGATTCCCGTCGTTCGGACCGCCCGCGCAGTTATACCCCGGACAGTCAGCCTGCCGCGTGCAGGGCTGCCCGTCGTTCTCACCGCCCTCGCACACCGACTCGCAGGATTTGCCCTCTCTCCACAACTGCGGGAACCCGCAGTTCATCTCCGGGAGTTCGCGGCAGACGGCCTCACCGTCCTCGTCGGTGAGAATCATATCGCAGCAGGCCCCGATGGCTGGCACGCCCTCGCACCAGATGGTCACGTCGAAGGCCGCATAGGTCTGGCCAGGGAAAGGTCCGGTAACCCATTCGCTGCCGTTGAACCAGGCGTAGAAGTTCTCACTGAAGCCCAGGCTTGCCGGGCGACCGGCCACGCGCACGGGGTCGCTGGTTTTGAAAGTGATCCAGAAATCCTGGGGCAAGGGGATCGGTGGATCAACGTCGATCCGTAAGTTCCGCACGGGCAACTCAAATAAAACAGCGCCTTCCGTGCCTGGTATCACCCCACCGTTCTCGGGATCGGTGTCACTCAGAAAAGTCCGCAGATCGAACTGGAAATGCCACCCGTTCACACCCACCTCGTAGGCGACCATGTTGCATTCGGGCACACCCAAGTGGATGTCATCGGCGAAGCGGATTTCTGCGCCCAGCGTGAAGTCCGGGCCAGCGCCGTTGCTCGCTCGATAGCCCGGAAAAGCGGACGGGCATTCATCCCTGACGTAGATTTCAGCGTAGAAGCTGGCGTGTGGGTAGTCGGGAAACCCGCCCAACGAGCCTGAGCACGGGAAACCTGGGAGATCGAACGTGTCGTCGGAGAACCCGACCAAAGCCGGTGCACCCACCACCACACCGCAGTTCAACCGGCTAAACGAAACGCCCAGGTATAGGCTGGCCGGAATGGGCACGTGGACGTATGCCGGGATCTGGCACGTGACCGAGTGTACACCGTTATCCGGCAGGTCCGCATGGCATTCTGTGTCCGGAATAGGTGTCGCATCTCCGGCACCAGGACAGGTCTGGTAAAGCGCAGCATTGACGCTGAAGGGACCGACGCCGGAGCCGTCACCATCTCTGTCACCGCTGACCCTGACGACATAGTGATCAAGGTTGCAGTCGGCGACGGCCGTCGTCGCGATGTCATCTGCAATCCGGGCGGTGGGGAGGCTGGCTGGCGGCCCGAACACCGATTGTCCCAGCGTGTTGCTGTAGACCAACGTGATGGATGTGCCCTCCGTCGCCTCCCCTTCATCAACGGCGGCTCCGGACGTTTCCGCAATCGCAGCCGCTGCGACAATGGCGGCACCAAGATACGGCATGATACTGCGAATTCTTCCTATGACGCTTGGCATGGCAACTCCTCCACAAACCAGCGGATTCGCCGGAACATGACGTTGGGCTTTGATTATAACCGTTTATCTACCGAAGACAAGCCAAAAAACCGTGTTGAACGCATCCTCGAGGGGGAGTTTGCATGATGGGCTGAAAGCGTGTATCAGATCGCACCATGGCGCGGATTCTTTATGCGGTGCAGGGCGACGGCCTCGGCCACGCCACCCGGGCGCACAGCGTCGGTCTGGGATTGTTGAAACGCGGCCACGAGGTGCGGTTCGTTTCGAGTCTGAAAGGTACACGTTACCTGCGCGAGCACTTCCCCGGCCTGGTGACTGACATCTTCGGATTCAAGCTGGCGTATGAGCACGGGCGCATCCGAAGGCTCAAGACCATTTCGCACGTTATACGCGGCATGATAGGCAACGTTCGGCCGACGCTGAGCCGGCTGCGCCGTGTCTTCCGCGAGAACCAGCCCGACCTTTTGATTACCGACGCCGAGTCATTCACCCCTGTTGTAGCCAGGTCGATGCAGGTACCGTTTGTCAGCCTGGACAATCAGCATCTGCTCACCCACTGCAAGATCGAGCGGCCGGCGGGATGCACGGGCGACTTTCTCAACGCGTATGCCGTCGTGCGGCTCTACCACACCGGCGCGCGCCGCTACCTGGTTTCGAGCTTTTTCGACGTGCCGATCCGGCATCACCCGACCACGCTCGTTCCGCCGATCCTGCGTGAGGAGGTTCGGGCACAGAAAGTGGAGCACGGTGATTACCTGCTGGTGTACCTTGGCGGTTCGGGTGAGCATGACCCGATGCGCCGGGTGCTCGAATCGTTCAGAGGCACGCCGATCCGTGCGTACGGCTTCGGGATTACCGGCGAGTACGGGCGAGTAGCTTACAGAGCGATGTCGGCTGATGCCTTTCTGAAGGACCTGGCAGGCTGTGCCGGGGTCGTGTCATCCGCCGGACACACCCTGATCGGCGAGTGTCTCTTCTTCGATAAACCGATGCTGCTGGTGCCCTTCGTCCGGCAGTTCGAACAGAGGCTCAACGCGCATCACGTCAAGCGCCTCGGCGCCGGTCGCTATGTCGAACGGCTTACCGTCGGCGCCATGGCTGACTTTGCCGATCGACTCGACACCTACCGCGCGGCGATGGTCGACCTTCCCAAACCGACGCTTGACCCCGTCCTCGACGCTATCGAACGAGAGCTCCCTTAATAGATATGGCTTTTCGCGTCGCGGAGCCGACGCGAAAAGCTTATTGGACGAAGCGCCTCGCCGCAGGATTGGTGGGGGTGGAAGAGTGTCGGGGCGGATGAGTTCTCTTTTCGAGGAAGGATTCGGCTGGGCGATCACTTTGGGGCGACTGATGGCGCAGCAGCGTCCGGAGGCGCCCTGGCAACGTGCAAGAACGCACTTGAAGAACGCGCTTGATCGGTCCGATGCTTGCTGCCGTCATGAGACGGGCGGGCAAGCCTGCCTGCGTGCACGCAGACGGGTGGATGGCCGGGCGGTCAGGACCTACAGCCTACGGACCAGGACTACGGCAGCGCTGTCGTAGATGTTGCACTCGATGGCTGCCACAGTGAGGACAAGAAGGCGATAGTCGGCACGTTTCCCACTGGCCTGTGTTCCGCTGTTTGTACTTGAATGTCACGTGGGTGTCGTCCATGGCGACGATGCCGTCGTCGGTGACGCCGCCGACATCGCTACCCGCTCATGCAATGCCCACGGGGCCAGCTACGGGAGGCGCTCGGAAAAACATAACCGTGCGACAGGACAGGAGTTACACACGGCAGTGCCATTCCATCCTGACACCTTTTCCAACGGCGGCGTAGCGCAGACGAGGAGCGGGGCCGGCACCTGGCCTTCCCCGCCCCTCGATTCACTCAAACTCGACGGCGAGGTGTAGCTGCTCCCAACTCTTGACCTCCCGCCACTACTTGCAGGTCCCGTTCCCCAGGCACTTGAGGGAGCAGCACTCGGTGTTTTCCGTGCAAGGTGCACCGGGTGGCAAGCAGGAGCAATCCGGATCAGTCGCCGGAGTGCACGCCGGGCCGCAGCAGCCGTCCGACAGCCCGCAGGCCGGCCACACGTTGTCACAGTAGGCCGCGCAGGTGTCGCCGTTATAGCAGGTGTCCGTGGTGCACGACTCGCTATCGTTGCAGTCGGCATTAATGGAGCAAACCGGCGCATCACACGTTCCTTCACAGCAGATCCCACCGCTGCAGGGCGTCTCGTCTGGCACCGGCGGATTCTGGCAGGTTCCCTCCACACACAGGTCATCCGTGCACTCATTGGAGTCGTTGCAATCCTCAGGGCCCGTGCAACCACAATCCACCGCGCAGTTGACTACGTCTTCGGTGCCCTCGCAGACACCGTCACCGCAGCACGACGGCACGGCCGGATCGCTCGTGCAGGTGTTTCCGTCACCAGTGCAACGCCCGTCGGCGCAGGTGACTCCGTACTTGGCCGTACCGTCACCGCAGCAATACCTTCCACTCGGCGCTCCCGTCAACCAGCCGTTGCAGTCGGCCGAACACGTTTGACAATCCTCCCCGTCTGCCGTCTCACACACGCCGTTCCCGCAAACCGCCCCGCTGCCGGTGAAGCAGTCGTTCGGGCAGTTGATGCAGTCCTCGCCCGGTTCGCAGACGCCGTCGTTATCGCAGACGATTGGCACACAGACGTCATTTACCTCGTCACAATCCTCACCGGGGCAAGGATCGACGCCAGGCTGGCAATCGAGGACAGGGTCACACGTCTCCACGCCGGTGCAGAACAGCCCGTCGTCGCACAGGGCGTTGTTGGCGATGTTGTCACACGAATCGGTCGTCTCATTACACGAATCATCCGTACAGCCAACGCCGTCATCGCACGGATCGCTCCCGGCCTGGCAGAAGCCATAGTCATCGCAGGTCTCTACGCCGTTGCAGAACAGGCCGTCGTCACACGCGGCATCCGAGGTACACTCGCACGGTGGGCACGGCCCGCCGCAGTCGATACGCTCCTCGCCCTGGTTTAAGATCCCATCGTCGCAGGTCGGCTCACCTGGCGCGCCCAAGTATGTATTGGGGGCCAGCCCACCTAGATCACTGATCTGCGGATGCGACAGCGCCGTATTGGCCTCCGCGTACGTAAAGGCCTCGGAGAACGAGACCCGGCCACTGGCGTCGCTATCCGCGTCAACCGAGCCGCAGATGCCACACGGTGTCTCCCACGCCCAGGCGCACCGCTCCGGGTAGTGGAACTCCGCGTGGTAGGTATCACACAGCCACTGGTCGTACGTGCTCTCATAAAAGGTTGCCGAGCTCATGACAATCGACCGCGGCCCCTCAACATTGTCCAGTATTCCTCCGCTGTAGCAGGTCATCCAGGAGAAGGTGCGCACGTCATAATCCGTGATCTGGCCCACCCAGGCCGCGATTTCATAGTCCCACACGTACTCCCCCGTGGTGCCTATGTTCATCACGAGATTGCCTCCGCTGGGCGACCCGTGCCCCATCCACCACACGTAGAGGAAATCGCTGGAGGTCATGATGCCGGCCAGCGTATTGAACACGCTTTGGATGTTTGCCCGGTTGACCGGATAATCGGTTACGGGATAGGGCGGCTGATAGCAGGCGTGACTGCTGTTGAAATCAGTTCCCCAGCCGTAGAGAAAATAGATGTCGTCGTCGGCGTATCCTTCCTCCAGCAGGGCTGTGTACTGGAGATACGGGTTGTACCAGAAACAGGAATTCACCGCCGCGTCGTCCGTGGTAGCCACTCCCGCGCTGATCAAAACCGCGTAGTTCTTTCCCTGCGCCGCCGGAACACACAACAGCAGGCAGACCAAGCTCACACAAGTAAATATTCTATACATATCTGCTCCTCCTAGTTGGCTGCCAACTTATAAATGGTCTTGGTTTCCCGATCCACACACCACAGGCTTTCGCCATCCCAGGCCAGGCCGGTGGGGTAGAGACCGGGGGTATCGAACTGAGACACATACAGGCCGTCGGAAAGGTTGTACTTATAAACGATGCCCAACCGTCTCCCGTCGTTGTCCGTGGCATTCCAGATGAACGTGCCGTTTGTCGCCAAGGCCCGGGGATAGCCCTTGGTAAAGAAAAAGCGCTGTAGGGAGCCGTTGTTCGGATCCATTTCGTTCATCCTGCTTGACCACCCGTCCACCGTGCCGCACCACAGGTGCTTACCGTCCCAAGTCAATCCGCCAAGCTCCGGCACACGCGTCGTTGCGTGCGTAGCCGGCGCGTCGATCGCGGACAGCACGGCCCCCGTGGCCCGATCCAGCTTGCAAAGGTGGCGCGTGGTATTATCCGAGTGCCACAGGTGCTCTCCGTCCCAGACCAGCCCGCGCAGCTCAGAGCCCGGAGACTTGAAAGAAGAGAGCACGCTACCATTGGAGGGGTCCAATTCGTAGATAGTGTCCGTGCCCTCGTCCGCCAGCCACAGATGTGTGCCGTCCCAGGCAAGACCGGAAGGGCTTGACGCCGGCGACGGGAATTGCAGGATAATGTCGCCCGGCTTCGGTGATTCATTGCTGGAAAAGGCAGCGTACGGCATCGTCGCAGCCACGATGACCATCACACCTGACGCAAATGCCAGCTTTACCCGCGTCTTCCCGGCAAAGGGAAACGCCCCATCAATCTTGAGCTTCGTCAATCTCATTTTGGTGTCTCCTTTTTAAACCTTCTGTTAAGACTTGCGCTCGCCAACGATTGCACGTTAAACCATGTCTTCGTTGCCTGTCAAGCTGCAAAAAACATTTTTGGAGCCGCAACGTAATCGCTCGCCGAAAAAACCCGCAAAGCGAACCGAATAGCCGAGGCGGCAGGCGCCACATTAGAACGCATTGCCGCGCCCCGCCTTGAATCGATATCGTACCCAAATCCTGCACCCGACACAAAAGCGAAGTGCCGACTCCGGACAGAACCTAATTGCCTGCGAAGGCACGGCCGCTATACTCCCGACATGGCCGTACAGTCGCATCAGGTCGAGGTGCAGACGCGAGGCAACAACCACGTTGTCAACATCACGGAAGAGATCGCCCGGTGTATCGGGTCCGGCCGGATCACTGACGGAACCGCCACGGTATTCGTGATCGGCTCGACGGCCGGCGTCACCACAACCGAATTCGAGCCCGGGCTGGTCAAGCACGATCTGAAGGCAGCCTTTGAGGGGATCGCACCGGAAAGCGCACGGTATCTCCATGAGGAAACCTGGCACGACGACAACGGCCATGCCCACGTACGGGCTTCCCTGCTCGGACCAAGCCTGACCGTGCCCGTCATCGATCGGGAACTACAGCTTGGCACCTGGCAGCAGATCGTACTGCTCGATTTCGACACGCGTCCTCGGTCACGGCGGATTATCGTGCAGGTACTGGGGGAGTGACGGATCCGAAGACGGGCTCGATCTGCCGAGGGCCGGATCCCGGATCGTCCACGTTACTACGAGATTTAGCTCTTGAGGTGAGCGAGCGCCGCCTTGTACGCGCCGGCGATTCCCTCGGCCTTGCCTTCGGAGTATTGGCCGGCGTTCCACCGATACCCGAGGCCGTCCCCCGCCTTTCGCGGGATAAGGTGAAAGTGCACGTGTGGAACCACCTGCCCGGCAGCGGAACCCTGGTTGCACAGGAGGTTGAACCCTTCCGCCCCCGTGACCTCGAGCAGCGCCCGTCCGAGCGTAGGCAGCTTAGAGGCAAGCCAGGCGCACGTGTCCGCCGGGACGTCCACGAGGCGAGAGCAATGGTCGCGCGGAATGACAAGCAGGTGTCCCTCGGCAAGCGGGCCGACATCGAGAAAGGAAAAGAGGAACTCGTCTTCGTAGGCGACCGCAGCCGGTATCTCACCCGCCACGATCTTACAGAAGACACAATCGGGGTCGCGCGGCATGATGTCGCCTACTCCTTGCCTTGCTCCTGTTCGCCGTCCTGTTCCCGCTCGGCAGCCGGCGGTTCCTCGGCCGATGCGGCAACGTCATCCGCCTCAGGCTCGGTCCTGGCGGCGGGCGCCCGATCGGAACTTGCGCGATCTTTGACCGCCCTGATGGCCGCCGCGTATCGCGCATCCGCGCGCCGCTTGCGGGCCGACCTTTTCGGTTTGGTGATCGACCCAGGAGCTTCTTCGTCACCGACAAGCTGGACCGTCGCCAACAGAGAGGCGTCGCCC
>JBARRC010000531.1:0-19640 GCA_049644045.1 Phycisphaerae bacterium | reverse complement strand
CAAGTGTGACATCGATCCCAGCGACCCCGATGAGGATGGGAAGGTCAGCGAAGACATTAACGGCAACGGGATCCCTGACGAGTGCGAGGGGGTGGGCGCGTGCTGCGACGTAAACACCGAAACCTGTTCGCATAAACCCCTGTCAGACTGCGATGGCGCATACCAGGGCGAGGGCACCTTCTGCGGTGTGTGTACTGAGGGGACCGGCACGGGGCTGCCGTGCGATGGGGACGATGATTGCAATGATCCTCCGATTGCGGGTGCCTGCAAGGAAAAAGTGTGCAGCAACGACCCGGCGCAGGAATGCGAGATCGATATGGACTGCCCCCAGCCGTTAGGGGTTTGTGTAGACCTTTCGACGGTGTGTGCCACGCAAGCGTGCTGCGATCCCGAGACCGGCAACTGCCGTGAGGTGACGAAGCCGGAGGATTGCCTCCCAGAGGAGGACGGCCATGGCTATGGGACGGACTGTGTACCGCCCTGCTGCGTACAGCCGGAGTATTCGGGCCGCGATAACTGTGGTGACTTCGTGGACGTGCAGGTGATCAACGTTCCGCCTGTCGGTGCTGATCCGGTGTCGATCACGATCACCGGGAACAACACCACGGCTACTTCCGACGACTGGGACGAGGAGTGGTGCCGATTGCCCATCTTCGACCCCGATGGAGATACGAAGGACCCCGGTTGGTGGGAAGCGTTCGAGATCGATGCCTGCGCGAACGTGCGAATCCAGCTTTGCTGCACGGACCCTGTCTTGGAGCCGGCTTGGGGGTTCCTGCTGAAAGGTTGTCCGTGTGGCGAGACCCTCGAACCGGTCGATCTGGAGAAAGGGCCGATCGGTACTCCGACATGGAACCCGGGCTTCGGGCGTGGCGAGCCCTTTTGCGACGATCGCAACCTGTGGATGACGTTCGGGCCGCTTGAGGCGGGGACCTACTACTATCCAATCTACTCGGCGGACGACGGCACGTGTGCGTCCCCGCCCGGGTGCACTTATCAGCTCCACATCACCGTTGGATACTGTGCGGACGCAGCGTGCTGCTACCTGGGATGCACGGGGGACCCGAGCGTGGTGTGCGAAACGGACGGTGACTGCACCGCCGCCGGTGGGACCTGCGAGCCGCAGTGCCTCGAGCTGAACGAACTTGAATGCGAGTCGAGGGCCGGCTGGTTGACAGACAGTACCCCGTGCGATCACACCGCCGTCACCGGAACGTGCGAGACCGGTTCCTGCTGTCTCGAGGAGCCGGGCGTGTGCGAGGACGAAGATCCGGCCCGGGCACCGACGATGACCAAGGACGACTGCGATATCGCCGGGGGCACCTACGTCGGCGGCGCCGATTGCGCCAACTGCTACGGCGGTGACAACAACGGCGCTTCTTGCTCCGACGACGATGACTGTCCCGATGGTACCTGTCGACCATCCTCAGCCTGCCCGTGGGGTGCGTGCTGCACGGCCGAAGGATGTGAAGACACGATTGCGTCCGATTGCGACGGCGAGTTTTTTGAGGGTCTTTTCTGCTCAATGAGGCCCTGCAATCCGCCGGGGCCGTGTGTGGCGTGCTGCCTGGAGGATGGCACTTGCATTAGGCGCGACGTACTTGGCTGCGAGGAATTTCCGGGCACCGCTATCCCAGATCCGAACTGGGTATGCTGGGGTGACAGCAACCAGAATGGGGCTGACGACTTCTGCGAAGGAATCCCTACGGTTAGCGAGTGGGGGATGGTGGCGATGACGCTGCTCATGCTAACGGCTGGCACGCTGGTATTGAAGCACCGTCGCCCAGTTCAGGGGTGACCGGGGTCTGACCGTGCCCGTGATTGGGGATTGGGGATTGCGGATTGCGGATTGAACGCGGCGGTATGACGCGGGGGGCCGGGAATGACACCGGCGGTGCCCGGCGACGGGCGCACGGCCCCGCGGGCAACCCGACGGACGTTCCAATAACAGCCCCGGCTTCCGGTGCATTTCCTGCTCAACGCACTGCTCGTATGGCACGACTCGATATCGTGGAATCGAGGTGCCAGGGGACCAGTTTTGAGATAGGCTCTACATCGAGCTCCCGGAGAATGTACCGGAACCTTGTCGCGGATTCTCGAATTGAGCAAGAAGCAACGGCTAACGATCAGGCTCAGCATGGTGGGGGTAGCCGTCGCCGTGGCGACATGGCTGACGCTCGCCACGCCGTTCATCCAACCGGCCGACTTGCCACCTCACATGCACCCAGCCGCCCCACAACGATGTGTGGGGATATTCCTGGTGTGCATGGCGTTGTGGTTTACGAACCTCATCCCCCTGGCGGCAACGGGTTTGCTGGCCATCGCGCTGTTGCCCGTGCTGAACGTGCTCCCGAAGGACCAGGCCCTGGGACTTTTCGGCAACAGCGCCGTGTTCTTCATGCTGGGTGTATTCTTGCTGGCTGGAGCGATGATTTCGACGGGGCTTTCGAAACGCATCACGTTGGTCGCGCTCCAGCGGTTCGACCGAAGCCCAACCCGGCTGGTCATCGGCGTCACGGTATCGGCATCGTTTATGGCCCTGTGGATGCCCGAGCACGCGGTCGCGGCGATGATGTATCCAATCGTGATGGAGATTGTTGTCACATTGAAACTCAAACGGGGCAGCAACTACGCCAAGAAGCTCTTCCTCGGACTGGCGTGGGGTTCGATTATCGGTGGAGTGGGAACGTTCCTCGGCGGCGCCCGGGCACCTCTAGCACTAAGCATACTGCACGAGACGCACCCGGAGACGACGATCAAGTTCCTGGCCTGGATGGCTGCTGCCGCGCCGATGGTCATTGTCATGACCACGCTTGCGGTGTGGATATTGTGTTCGCGAATACCGAACGATATCGAGGACATCAAGGCGGCGACCCGGATGCTCGATCGGCGCGTCCGGAGTCTTGGACCGATGTCGGCGCGGGAGCGTCGTCTCGCGTTGTTGAGTGTATTGACCATCGCCGCCTGGATCCTTTTCGGCCACAAGTTCGACCTGGGCGTCATCGCGATGCTGTCGGCGACCTTGCTTTTCGTGCTCCGGGTGGCCGACTGGAATGCGGTGCAGGGCTTTGTAAACTGGGGCGTGTTGATCATGTACGGCGGAGCGGTCGCTCTTGGCCGGGCCGTCACGGAGACCCGGGCCATGGAATGGGTGTTCGGGCATGTCATCGATCCGACCATGCCCACGCTGCTCATCGTGATGATTATGGCCGCTGCTGCGATCGTGTTGACGGAGGGGATCAGTAACTCAGCCGCAGTGGCGGTTTTGCTCCCCATCGGCTATTCCGTGGGGGAAATGACGGGCGTCGGCCCCGCGATGATGACACTTGCGGTGGCAATACCGGCCGGTCTGGCGTTTCTATTGCCAGTAGGCTCCCCACCCAACGCGATCAGCTTCGCCGCCGGACATTACAGCATTCGCGAGATGGTACAGTTAGGTTGGCCGCTGAACGTCGCCGGGCTGATACTGCTCTTCCTCGTTATCGTGTTGTGGTGGGGCCCGGTGCTAAACGTCAACGCCTGGTGATATGTCGAACACAGGATTCACCATCTGGTTCACGGGGATGTCGGGTTCCGGCAAGTCAACCATTGGGCGTGCCGTGGGGGAGGCCCTTCAAGCGCGCGGCTTGCAGATCGAGGTGCTTGACTCCGGCAGGATACGCCAGAAGCTCAACCGCACCCTCGGGTTCAGCCGCGAGGAGGTCGAAACCAACCTCCTTCGGCTGGGATACGAGTGCAAGCTGCTCAATCGCAACGACGTGACCGCGATTGTGACAGCCGTGTCACCCTATCGAGACGCCCGAGATCGGCTTCGTGAGGAAATCGGGGATTTCGTGGAGATCTACTGTCGCTGTCCGATGGAAGTCCTCATGCAGCGTGGCGCTCGCGAGCTGTTCGAGAAGGCGCAGCGTGGTGAGATCGCGCACGTGGCCGGGGTCAACACACCCTACGAAGAACCACTTAAACCGGAAGTACTTCTCAACACGGACCAGGTGACCATCGAGCAAGCCGTCAGCCACGTCATCGCGACGCTCGAGGTTCTCGGTCGCATCGTGCGGATGGAGACGGCCTGCTACACGCCGGAGGAAGAAGAAATGATCCGCCAGCGCCTGCAGGACCTCGGTTACCTTTAGAATGTCGATTCCACAGGTTTTGCACGTATGACAGGCGAACAGATCCGCGCACTATGTCGAACCGGTACGTTCGATCGGCCGACGACCGGTGTGGCGCTCGGGTTTACCCAGGCGAACCTGGTGATACTGCGATCCGATGTCGCGGTTGACTTCGAGAGGTTTTGCCGGCTCAATCCCAAGCCCTGCCCGTTGTTGGAGGTGACGAAGCCCGGTCAATACGACCCGACCTTGATGGCACCGGGCGCTGACCTGCGGACGGATCTTCCTCGTTATCGTGTCTATCGGTCCGGCGTTTGTGTGGACCGGCCCGCCTCGATTGAGCCGTATTGGGATGAGGATTGCGTGGGCTTTCTGATTGGCTGCTCGTTCACGTTCGAGTCCGCGCTGATGGAGGCCGGCGTGCCCGTTCGACATATTCAGGAGGGTCGCAACGTGCCCATGTATCGAACAAGTGTTGAGTGCGCCCCGTCGGGGCCATTTGCAGGGCCGCTCATCGTGTCGATGCGGCCGATGACCGCAGAGCAGGCACAAATCGCCGTGCGCGTCACCGCGGCCTTTCCAAAGGTGCACGGGAGTCCGCTGCAGGTCGGTGACGCGAGTGCCATCGGCATCGACGACCTGAATCGGCCGGACTTCGGCGAGCCCGTGACGATCCACCCCGGTGAGATTCCCGTTTTCTGGGCGTGTGGTGTCACACCGATGGAGGCGATCGTGCGGGCTAAGCCCGATCTGGCCATCACCCACGAACCGGGCCACATGTTTGTCACTGATATTCTCGATCGGTCACTGCAAGAGCATGCGAGCGACCGCCGAGAAGGGTTATAAAACGTCGAAGCATCGAAACGTGAAACGTCGAAACGTCAAGAGGTCGAAATCCGGTCATTTGGACATTTCGACATTTCGACGTTTTGATGTGCGCGAACGCTCTCTACCGTATCCACAGAAAGAAAAGTTTGTGTCAGAAGTGCGGGCGGCGGTCGTATTAACTTCTGAACGACCACCGACCACCAACCTCCACGTACCTCTGTGAGGGGCCTGAAGTCTGCCGGACTCCGGGCCCCCCTGTTGTTCCCGGCCTCTTGTCTGTCGCTGCCAGATCGAGCGAGGGTGCCTCATCCATCCCGATTGACGATTGGGAGGTGCCCCATCCATCCCGGCGCTTCGTCGGTTCGGACAACCGTCTCGGCGCGTCGCCGGTATGGGTGGGGGACGGATCGTATCGCCCAATCCGTCCCCCACCCTTCGCGGGGAGACGACCTGCTAAACGCCCTGGGGTTCGATCACCGTCCGCCTTCGCGCGAAGGATGGGGCACACTGCTGTACTGTTAATTCGCCATTCTTAATTCGCATTTCGCCATTCACAAGCTATGATCCTCAGGATTGGTATAGACCCTGAGCAAGGACAAACGCTATGCGTGCAAGACCGATCACGGGGCGCCGTCCCATCCTTCGTGTCGTGGCCTCACTCTGGTTCGCAGCCGTGTTGCTGGTGCTGCTTCTGGTGGCCATGGCGTGCGCGACCGTTTTTGAGTCGATGCACGGTACCGAGCAGGCCTTGGCCCAGTTCTATAGGACGTGGTGGTTCAGGCTGCTTCTGACACTTCTGGCCGTCAACGTCGCCGCCGCCATGGTGATACGGTACCCCTTTTCCAAACGGCAGATCGGATTCGTCGTGACACATGCGGGGATTCTCATCACCCTTGGCGGAGCGTTGGCCACAAGGTACTTTGGCGTCAACGGGCAAGTTGGGGTCATTGAAGGGCAGACCGTTGACACCTTTGGCGTGCCTGAGCCGACGCTGACCATGCTCAATCGCACCAGCGGCGCCGAGTCCACGATTGACTTAAATGCGTCGGTCTTCAGAGGGTTTACACCCAGGGTCGTGGACGGTGCCAAGGCGCCGACCCTGAAGCTGGACAATGTTCTAGTCAAGATCAAGCGGTATCTGCCAGACAGCAAGTTGTCAGAGGACGTGTCAGGGGGGGTGGTCAAGGTCGAGCATCGCGGCGCTTCATACGATGTCCCGCTGGAGGAGTGCACGAATAAGACGGTGCCGCTCGGAGACACCGGATATACGGTTCGCGTCCTCCGCTACCTGCCGCACGCGACGGTCGGTCCCGACAATAAAGTCGTGAACACGTCGAACCACCCGATCAATCCGGCCATCGAGGTGGAACTGGCCGGCCCGGATGGAAGCGAGAAACGGTTTGCCTTTGCGCGGTTCCCCGACTTTGCATCGATGCACGGTGGCACGCACGCCAAGGACTTCGAGGTTGCTTTCGTGGCACCGACCCGCGCCACACGCAAGATCGTACCGGTCGACCTCGTTCGGGAGACGCGCATGCCGGCCGTGCTGGTCGAGGTGAACGCGGACACGGACACGAGCAAGATGTGGGTGCAGAAGTACCGGCCCGCCTCAGTGACGATCGACATCACTCCGTACGAACTCGTGTTCAGAGACAAACAGGTTCCCCTCGGTTTCCAGGTAACGCTGAATCGTTTTCGGATCGGCTATTATCCGGGTGAGAGAAGACCGCGATCCTTCGAAAGCCAGGTCACCATCGTCGAACGGGCGACGGGCAGAACACAGGGCCGCGTCATCAGCATGAACCATCCGACCAAATACGGCGGTTACACCCTCTACCAATCGAGCTACCGCATGGACGGGAACCAAACCATAAGCTACTTGAGCGTCGCGCGCGATCCGGGACTGCCGATTGTGTTCGCGGGATACTTTATCATTATGGCCGGCATGGTCGTGGCGCTGATCACGCGCATTGTGGATCAACGACGGATGTCCCACAGGTCTGCGAAGCAGGAGATGGAGTACCCATGTCGCACCTGATCTTGACCCTGGCGACTCTCGCAATAACCACCTCGGCTGTCCCCGAGGCGAAGCTTCCCACCTCGCTCGATCTGGCGGCGGTTCGGGCGCTTCCGGTGCAACACGACGGTCGCTGGCCGCCGCTGGACACGGCGGCTCGAGACATCATCGAATCGGTGACGGGTGAAGCGTTCTATCGAGACCATGACCCGGTGTTGCTCCTGTTGGCGTGCACCTTCGACCCGCCGGCGTGGATGCAGGAACCTTTGATCAAAATCAAGAACGCTGAGCTGCGAGCCGAGCTACACTTGCCCGCCTCCCAGACGGTGTTCTCTTATACGGAGTTAGACGGTCATGATTACCTACGCTCCCTGATTGGTGCGCTGGCCCACAGAGAAAGGGGCCGCAAGATGAATCCACTGGAGTCCAAGGTGGCCGACATCCATGAGAAGCTCCTCTTGCTCGAAGGAATTTTCGCCAACCATGTGATCCGGCCGATTCCCGATGCGGAAGACATCAGCGCGGCGTGGCGGCCCATCACACCCCTGACCGCGGGCGCGTCCGATGACATCCAGCGCGTGCAACGGGCGTGGCAGACATTGAGAACGGCTTTCATCGCAGACGACGGTCCTGCGTTTACATTGGTTTCGGAGGAGTTCGTCACGGCGCTAGGCGCGCTGCCGGCGGTGTATCGCCCCGACTCGGAGCGGATCGCCACGGAACTTCGTTACAACCAACTCAACCCCTTCCGGACTGCTTGGCAGATCATGGCGGTGGGGGCGGTGCTCGCCGCTGCGGCAATGGTGGTGAGGAGGAAGTGGTTTGATGGACTGGTCGTGGTGGGCATGATCGCCGGCTTTGCGGTACTGAGCTATGGCCTGTCGCTGCGTTGGGAGATTGCGGGGCGCATCCCAGCCGCCAACATGTTCGAATCCCTGCTGTTTCTGAGCTGGGGGGCGGGGGCGTTTGCGATCCTGTCGGTGTTTCTCATGCGTGATCGGTTGGTCGTGCTGACGGCGTCGTTGATGGGTGCGGTGACGCTCATACTGGCGGATTGCCTTCCGATGGATCAGTACGTTCGCCCGGCCGTGCCGGTGCTGATGGACACCATATGGATGTCCATCCACGTTCCGATCATCATGGTATCGTACGCTGTGCTGTCGATCGGTGTTCTGATCGCTCACGTACAGTTGGCGGTGATGGCCGCCGTGCCCGGCCAGCGCACGTTGGCCAAAACCATTGACTCGCTACATTACTGGTACATCCACGTTGGCACAATTCTCCTGTTGGCCGGTGTTGTGACGGGTAGCATGTGGGCTGCTTCATCATGGGGGCGTTACTGGGGTTGGGATCCCAAGGAAGTGTGGTCGCTCGTTGCGCTGCTGGGATACCTAGCCGTCCTGCACGTGCGCATCGATCACGGGAAAGTTCCCCCGTGGGCCTATGTGCTTGGCGCGCTGCTCGCGGTCGCGTTGTTCGTCCTGGTCGTGCCCATGCTGAGTCCGCTGACCGGAGGGAGGATATTGGCGTTGGCCGGCACTGCCGTGGCGATGGTGGTCCTGGTGGCGGCGCGTGGTCAGTTCGCCACAGCGCTCAAAAGCATTCTGTGCTTCTGGCTGATCATCATGACGTACCTGGGGGTCAACTACGTACTGGGGATCGGCCTGCACAGCTACGGCTTCGGCACCGGGGCGGTCGTCCGCTACATGTTCCTGGTTGGCGGGCTTGATCTGGCGCTTATGGCGCTTTGCTGCATTGTCTATCTCGCCCGTCGCGGGTCGCGATTATCCCCCGCGGCGGATCTACCGATCCTTACGTAGCGTCGCTTTTCGTGGGTGACGCCATCGATCACCGTGCAATTCGGCGCCGGGGACAAGCCCCGACACCACATTAGCTTGCGCCGGTTTGCTGCCCTATGTGAACATCCGGAGTTGGCCGTGCTCCATGGCGAACTTCTCGACAGGCTCCTCGACATTGATGGGGTAGTTGCCCGAGAAGCAAGCAGTGCAATACTTCTGCGGCGCCATCTTGACGCAGGCGAGCATGCCCTCGTGCGACAGATAGTGCAGCGAGTCGACGCCGAGGTAGTCACGAATCTCTTCAACGGAACGCTTCTGGGCGACCAACTCCTGTTGGCTCGGGAAGTCGATCCCGAAGTAGCAGGGGTGGCGGATCGGCGGGCTGGCCACACGCAGGTGAACCTCCTTGGCGCCGGCGTCGCGCAACGCCCCGATCTTACCGTGCGTGGTCGTTCCGCGAACGACGGAATCTTCCACAACGACCAACCGCTTGCCGGCAACAGCCTCTTTGATCACGTTGAGCTTGATCTTGACGGTCATGTCACGACCCGACTGCGTCGGCATGATGAACGACCGCCCGGAGTAGTGGCTGGTGGTAAAAGCCCGGCCATAGGGGATGCCGCTCTCCCGGGCATACCCTGTGGCTGCGCATTGAGCACACGTGGGGATGGGTACGACAAGATCGGCGTCGACGGGTGCCTCCGTAGCCAGCCGCCGGCCCATGGCCACGCGCACCATGTGTACGTTCTCCCCGAACACCAGACTCGACGGATCGGCGAAGTAGATTAGCTCGAAGATGCACGCCGCACCGCGGCCGCGAACATGCCCACCGAAGCGACGGCTGGTGACGCCCTCGTCGTTGATCGTGACGATCTCGCCAGGCTCCACGTCACGCACATACGCCGCGTCGATCATGTCGAAGGCCTTGGTCTCCGAGGCGACAACCGTTGCGCCGCTTTTGGTCCTACCCAGACAGAGCGGGCGGAAACCCAGCGGATCGCGCACCGCCACCATTCGATCCGGAAACAGCAGCAGCAGCGAGTACGCGCCCTGAAGATGGTCGAGCACGTGGTTCAGTGGTCTGTTCTTATGCTGGTGCGCCGGCTTGGCCAGCAGGTGAATAATCACTTCGGTGTCGCTGGTCGTCTGAAAGATGTGGCCGTGTTCCTCATACTTGCGCCGCAGCAGCGCTGCGTTGATGAGGTTCCCATTGTGGGCGATGGCGACCTGGCCTCCTGCGAAGCTGAATAAGAGCGGTTGGGTGTTGCCTTCGGTGGATGAACCGGTTGTTGAATACCGCACGTGCCCGATGGCGTTGCGGGCGCGGATTTGCTCCAGGCTCCGCTGATCGAAGACCTGATTGACCAGTCCCAGTCGGGCGTGGCGAAGCAGGTGCTCCCCGTCGGTCGAGACGATCCCGGCGGATTCCTGTCCGCGATGCTGCAGCGCGTAGAGTGCCAGATGGGTCAGGTAGACGGCGTCCTCGTGACCCCAGATACCGAAAAGGCCGCAGTGATGTCGGACGGACGGTTCGTTCACGGGTAGTGTCAAACGCCTAAACGCTAAAACGCCGAGAAGTCAAAACGCCAAAACGCCCCGGCGTCAGGTTTTCGGTGTTTTGACGTTCCAATTCTATGACTTTTCGATGTCTTCACGTTTACGACCGGCTAAAAACAGAGCTTATCGACTGGGGGTCGGGCCGTCAACCAGGGGATGACTGGGACACGGTGCTTCGATAATCTCCAATCCCCAATCTCCAATCTCCAATTTGCATTCCCCAATCTGCAATCGCGTTACTCCCAAGACCAGGCGAACCGATGCTTGAAGTGGTGGTAGTACAGCCCGATGACCCGCAGCGCAACGATCTCGAAATACACGCCTACGCCAACCGAGGTGAGGCCCAACAGGAAGTAACCATCAAAGCCACCGCCGTCACCGCTTCCAAGTCGGCTCGTGAGCAGCCATTTGAGATAATCCGCTCCGAACACGATGGCTACGGTGAATAAATACAGCGGGAAGGTTTTGATGAGCGTGATGACGATCAAATCCGGCCGGGCCAGCGAGGTGAACCCGCCCAACGTAACACACAGGATGATCATGGGCCAGATGAAGATGCCGACACATGTCAAGACCACAAACGGAATGAACTCGGCGCTGACCCCCTGAAGGATGCCGCCAACCCCTCCGAGCGGCGAAGGTAGGGGACTGGTACCGCTTTGCGCACCAACGGCAACCACAACCAAAAGGTAGACATAAGCCGGCATGAGCACGAGCGCCCAACTTCCGACCCACTTCAACAGAGGCACAACGATATCGTCGAACGCACCGCCGGCAAGGGAAAGAGTGGGCAGGTCCTTCTCTCCCGCGGCCGCCTCCTCCACCACGCCAAACCGAAAGGCGCAGTACCAGCCAAAGATGATGACCTGTCCGACCAGTCGAAGGTACCCGAATACGAACGGTAGCAAGAGTTCACCAACGGAGAGGATTCCCAAGATGATGATAAACGTTGCCAGGTTGCGTATCGAGGTTGGGAACAACAGCGTTGCCAAGAGCGACCGGGCGTAGCTCGTCGGGGCGGCGGTCTCCTCGACCACAGCCGGCCCGAGGCGGCCGGCTGACTCCGCGCTGGGCAGGTAAGCTGCGGACAGCGGTGGCGGACGCTCGGCTGCCGCCGGTGCAGCCGCAGCCTGCTCGGCGGCGGCTGCGAATTCGTCCTCGATGCCGGGCTCGGCGATTGGAATCGCGCCTTCATCTTCCTCGGGTTCGAGGGTAAAGACCGCGCCGCACTTTTTGCACTTGGCACGCTTGCCGAGGGCCGAATCAGGAAAGCGGTACTTCGCGCCGCATGGGCATCGTTGCGTAGGCATCATCAGCCTTCCGTGTAACGTGACGGTAGAGTATCCACCCACACGGCCGGTTGCACAAGATTCTCAGAAAGTTGCGGGTTCGGTGTCAATCCCTCGCTGATGCTCGGGGTCGGACTGCCCCGCATTATTCAACCAGGTTTTCAGCGTGCCATAGACGGAACAATCGCTGCACGAAACGCACTGCGATATCCAGTTGACATCGGGCGTTTACCACCTAGCATGAATCGGGAGAAGTCTGCAAGGGGGAAAACCAACAGGCTGTCTGCAACCATGTTCACCGGGATTGTCGAACGTACGGGTATAGTCACGGATGCCCGGCCGGTGTCAGCCGGACGGCGTTTGCGCGTCGATGCCGGACCTATGGCAGATGAGTGCGCGCCCGGTTCGAGCGTCTGCTTAAGCGGCGTTTGTCTGACGGTCGCGGCCTCTTCGGGGAAGGAACTCGCGTTCGACCTGATCGCAGAAACGCTGGAAACGAGCACGCTCGGCTCGAAGCGCGTTGGGGACCGCGTCAATCTGGAACGCTCCCTGCGCGTGTCAGACCGCTTTGACGGCCACTTCGTGCAGGGCCATGTCGATGGTACGGCTGCCGTCGATCGAGTCCGGTCTTCGTCGCGAGAGTATGTGCTCTGGTTGCGGCCCGAATCGTCGCTCACCCCGTACATCATCCCGAAAGGATCGGTAGCGGTTGACGGCGTATCACTGACGATCGCCGCGGTGGAGAATGGCATGTTCTCGGTCGCGCTCATCCCGACCACGCTCGAACGAACGACATTGTCATCGCTGACCGTGGGTGATCTCGTGAACATCGAAACCGACATCATCACCCGAACGATCGTCTATCGCCTGTCCGAGATGTCAACGGCGGGTGGTTTGACGCTCGATGTGCTGCGGGAGGCCGGTTTCGCATGACGACCGGACACTTCGAAACCACAGTCTCGCAGCCCGCCACGCAGACCAGACCGCTGGTCGGTGTCACGATGGGTGATCCGTGCGGTATCGGGGCGGAGGTCATTATCAAGGCACTGGCTGACCCGGAAGTCCGCTTGCTCGGGCGGTTTGTCATCTATGGCGTCGAGGAGATGCTAATCGCAGCCGCCGACGCCGCCGCGATTCGTCCCTTCTGGTTCCGCGTGCCACATGATCAGCCGCTACGCATCGACAGCGGGGTCGTGGTGGTTGACTATGAGGAGTATGCTGCTGGTTTCTGGCTGCGTGCCCGCCCGACGGCCGAGGGCGGTCGGGCCTCCCTGCGCTTGCTCGATGCCGCCGTCGAAGCGGCGCACAGCGGAACGATCAACGCGATCGTCACCGCACCGATCCACAAGGGGAGCTGGAAATTGTCCGGTTGCCGCTTCCCGGGCCACACCGAAAAGCTCGCCGACGCCTTCGATACGAAACGATACACCATGGCGTTTGTCGGCGGTGGTTTGCGAATCGCACTGGCGAGCACGCACGTCGGCCTGTTCGAACTGCGCAACCGCTTCACCATCGGGTTGGTGTTTCAGCCGATTGACCTGCTTCACGATGCGCTGAAGCGGTGGTTTGGCATTGATGAACCGTGCATCGCCGTGGCGGGTTTGAATCCCCATGCCGGTGAGGGGGGGCAATTCGGCGATGAAGAAAAGCGGATCATTGAACCGGCCATCCAGATGGCCCTAAACGCCGGCATCGACGTAGAGGGCCCCTTCCCGCCGGATACACTGTTTACGCCGCAGCGCCGCCACAGGTATAACGGTATCGTCGCGATGTACCATGACCAGGCGTTGATCCCGATCAAGATGCTTGCATTCGACACTGCCGTGAACGTAACGCTCGGCCTCCCGATCATCCGCACAAGCCCGGACCACGGCACGGCCTTCGATATCGCCGGCACAAACCAGGCCGATCCGGGCAGCATGAAAGAAGCCCTCCGTCTGGCGTGTCAGCTCGCGTCACGAGCCCCGGCGACGCCCGCACCTCCGCCTCCTGTGCCAATACCCGAAGTCTAGGGCGCCTTTCCCACCGTAGGGAGTTGTGCGGGTGGGATTCTCGGTCCAGCGTTCTCCAGCGTAATCCCAACCGTGACACGTCCGTGTTGCCCAATGTCAACATTGCTTGGAAACGCATCACCGCATTGCCGATGATATCGTCGCGAAGCACCGCGGATTCCAAGTGCACGCGCCGGGTCGAGCGTTCCCCATGGCCATCGACACGCAATCACACACGTCTTCTTCCGACAGCACATTTCAGTCGGATCGAGCTGCGGCTGAGGTTCTGGATAGTCTGGGTGTGGCCGTGCTGGTGATCGACCGCAACGAGACGATCCGCTACCGCAACGCGACCGCGGCAGCGTGGTTACCGGACGGCTCGGATCTGCAGGCGGCGTTCATTGGGGCACGTTTCCTGGAGTTCTTCGATGGTTGGCCCATGGTATTGCCGCGCGTTTTCGATGCGGGCGAGACGCTGCGGTTCCAGTGCGCGCTGCGGCTATCGGACGCATCGTCTCCGGTTCTGGTGAGACTGCGCTGTACCCCCTTACGCGAGCAGGGTTCACCGCAGATTACCGGTGTCGTCATCCTCATTGAACAAGAGGCTAAACAGCAGACCGTCGAGGAACGGCTCGAAGTATCAAAACGACTAGCCTCGCTCGGGAAACTCGCTACACGCGTCGCCCACGAGCTGAACAACCCGCTGGACGGCATCTTGCGTTACATCAATCTCGCGATGCGAGTGGTCGACGACACACCCGACTCGAAGCTGAAATCCTACCTGTCCGAGTCACGGACAGGCCTGATGCGCATGGTGCAGATCATCGGCGAACTGCTTGAGTTCTCGCGAACGACCCACGGCGAGTTCGACGAGATGACCATCAATGAGGTCGTGGAGCAGGCGATCAAAAGCAGCGCGTCGGCCGCGGATGCGAGCGGAGTCGTGGTGGCGGCCGACTTCCAAAGCCAGGATATGCCCTCGGCACGTGGAAGCCGGATCTATCAGGTCTGCTGCAATCTCATCAAGAATGCGATCGACGCGATGCCCGATGGTGGGCGTCTGTCGATCACCACCGGCCTGGTTGATGACGATGTGGTCATTCAAGTGGCGGACACGGGAGTCGGCCTGCCCGAACCGGTCGAGAGAGTTTTCGAACCATTCTTCACAACCAAGGAGCCGGGCAAGGGGACCGGGCTGGGCCTGGCGATCTGCAAGGATTTCATTGAAGACATGCAGGGGACCATCACTGCGGCACCGGGTGCGGATGGCGGGGCGGTTTTCACCGTCCGCATTCCAGTAGGCGCCTGCCACCGTCCGTCACCATTGATGCAGCGCTGACACTGCACTTTTCGAGGGATCGCTATGCCCACGCCCGAGACCCGGACACGCATTCTCATCGTCGACGATGACCGGATCATCCTCGATTCGCTGAGCGAGTTTCTCGGTCTCGAGGGCTATAAGGTCGAGACGGCTGTCTCTTTCAAAGAGGCCGTGGCCGCCGTGGACCGTCAGCCCGTCGATCTGGTCCTCAGCGATATCAACATGCCGGGGGGCAACGGCTTCGAGCTGCTCCACGTGATGCGCAAACGATTCCCGGATGCCGTCGTCGTCATGATGACCGCCTACGGAACGATCGAAAGCGCCGTCGAAGCCATCAAGATGGGGGCGTACGACTACCTGACCAAACCAATCATCGACGACGAGTTGAAGGTATGTGTCGAGCGGGCCCTCGCCCAGCAGGCGATTCTCAAGGAGAACCGCCTTTTGAAGGAACGGCTCGATCAGCGCTACGGGCTCGACGCGGCCGTGGGTCAGGACTACCGCATGCTGAAGGTGTTCGACCTGGTCGAGGCCGTGGCCGATTCGAAGGTCACGGTCCTCATCTCGGGGGCCTCGGGCACGGGTAAATCCCTGATCGCTGGGGTCATCCACCAGCGAAGCGAGCGGCGCGACAAGCCCTTCATCGAGGTCAGTTGTGGTGCCATCCCTGAGACACTGTTAGAAAGCGAGCTTTTCGGGCATGTTCGCGGGGCGTTTACCGGCGCGGTGGCCAACAAAGCGGGCAAGTTCAAGGCGGCGGACGGCGGCACCATTTTTCTCGACGAGATATCCGCCGCCTCACCCGCGCTGCAGGTGAAGCTGCTGCGGTTCCTGCAGTCTCACCAGTTTGAGCCGATAGGCAGCAACAAGACCGAAACCGTCGATGTCCGCGTCATCCTCGCCACCAACGTAGACCTGGAGGAGGCGACCCACGCAGGGCGGTTCCGCGAGGACTTGTACTATCGCGTCAACGTGGTTACCATCGATATGCCGCCGCTGTGCGAGCGGGTCGGTGATATCGAGCTATTGGCTGGACACTTTCTCGATCGGTTTGGTGCCGAGACGAAACGCGAGATACTCGGCTTCGACGACGAGGCGGTGCAGGCGTTGCAGCGCTACCGCTGGCCTGGCAACGTGCGCGAGCTGGAAAACGCGGTGGAGCGCGCCGTCGTGCTTTGCAAGGGTCACTCCATCGGCATCCACGATCTGCCGCCGAAGCTGGTCGAATCGATCGCCGTCGTCGAGCCGGCCGAAATGTGCAAGTCCGGGCCTCTTAAGGAGGCACTCGAAGAGCCGGAGAGGCGCATCATCGAGGCCGCCCTCCGCGCCAACGGCTGGAACCGGCAACTGACCGCCCAGCAACTGCAAATCAACCGCACGACGCTCTACAAGAAGATGAAGCGCTACGGCCTGGACGCCGAACCGGCCGGGGTTCAATCGTACTGACGATCTTCCCGACGTACCGGTGACAAGCGGTGATGCGCTCGCTAGAATGCGTGCGCCAGGTTGAAAAAAGGTGTCAGGATGATTTTTTCGAGACTACAAGACGCGTTGCGGCGCCTCAGCGGACAACCGTGCCATTTATATCTGCAAAAGCGATGAAGAAAAAATCATCCTGACACCTTTTTTTGCCTGAAAAGGGAGATTTACGATGAGCGTAGAACCAGCGGTCGAATCCACCAGCATGACCGGACAGCAGCATATTGAACTGGTCGAACATTACGCAGCCCATAACTATCACCCGTTACCTATTGTGGTCTCCAAGGCCGACGGCGTTTGGGTAGAGGATGTCGAGGGCAAGCGGTATATGGACATGCTCGCGGCCTACTCGGCGATCAACTTCGGCCACTGCAACCCGCAGCTCATCGCGGTTGCCAAAGAGCAGCTCGACAAGGTAACGCTCACCTCGCGGGCGTTTCACAACGACCAGCTCGGGCCGCTATGCAAGGAGCTGGCTGAGCTTTGCGGCATGGAGGCGATCCTGCCCATGAACACCGGGGCGGAGGGGGTTGAGACGGCCGTCAAGACCGCCCGCAAGTGGGGCTACATGAAAAAGGGCGTGCCTGATGACAAGGCAAAGATCATCTGCTGCGAAAACAACTTCCATGGCCGAACCACCACGATCATCAGCTTCAGCACCGACCCGCAGTGCCGCGCCGGCTTCGGCCCGTTTACCCCCGGTTTCGAGATCATCAAGTATGGTAACATCGAGGCGCTTAGCGATGCCATTGATGACAATACAGTGGCGTTTCTGGTCGAGCCGATTCAGGGTGAGGCTGGGATCCTCGTGCCCCCCGCCGGTTACCTCAAGCAAGTGCGTGAACTGTGCACGGAGAAAAACGTCCTGTTCCTTGCGGACGAGATTCAGTCCGGTTTGGGGCGGACGGGCACGACCTTCTGCTGCGACCACGAGGGCGTCAAGCCGGATATCCTGATTCTCGGCAAGGCGTTGGGTGGCGGTATCATGCCGATCTCCGCCGTCGTATCGAGCCGGGAGATTCTCAGCGTCTTTACACCCGGCGATCACGGCAGCACGTTCGGCGGCAATCCGCTGGCTTGCGCGATCGCGCGAAAGGTCGTCGAGATTCTCAAGACCAACAAGTATCAGGACAACGCCGCACAGCTTGGCGAATACCTGTTCGGAAAGCTGCGAGCGCTGAAAAGCAACAAGGTCAAGGAGATTCGCGGGCGAGGCCTGTGGGTCGGGATCGAGTTCCACACGGAGGCCGGCAAGGCGCGGCGATATTGCGAAGAGTTGATGCACAACGGGATGCTTTGCAAGGATACACACGAGCAAGTCATGCGCCTGGCACCGCCGCTGTGCATCACGAAAGACGAGATCGACTGGGCGTTCGAGCGCCTGCAGAAAGTTTTAGTGTAGAGCAAGTATGTGGGACAGGCTTTCCAGCCTGTCAGATGATGCAGGCATGTGGGACAGGCTTTCCAGCCTGTCAGATGACCGACTGGAAAGTCGGTCCCACAAACGGAAAGTCGGTCCCATAAACGGAAAGTCGGTCCCACAGACGGTTGCAAAGAGCGCTGAAGTGTTCGGCGAGCCGCGGGCTTTAGCCCGCACGGAGCTTTGCAGCAACCCCAGGGCTGACGCCTTGCTATTACCCACATTTCCAAAGGTGCCCCATAGGGGCAAGTGAGAATAGCCCAGCGATTCATCGCTGGGATGACGTCGCCGGACGAGATCTCAGTCCCGTAGGGACGATTGAACCGAACAAGCGGCATTCATCCGTCCCTACGGGACTGGGATCGTTCGCAAACACTACGTTCCCAGCGATAAATCGCTGGGCTATTGTCAAATGTCCCTCCGGGACAAGGTTCCGGTCCGGCTGTGCGGGCTCGGGAGATGTGGGTAATAGCAAGGGCTGACACCCTGGGCTACTCTCTTCCGCCCCGTTGGAGCTACGAAAGTGGTCATTACCAATGCAGGAATCCATAACAGGCAAGATGCACGGGCTTTGAACGTTGGTGCGATCGCGTGTGGTCCACCGTGGTTACTGAGTGCATACATAATAGCAAGGGAGTACGTCGGTTGAGCTCAAAACCAAAAGATCGTCACTTTCTGTCGATGTTGGATTTATCTAAGGAAGAAATCCTTGAGGTTCTCGGCACTGCCAGGAGGATGAAGGCGGAAAGGTGCAGTTCGGGGTCGCTGCCGTTGCAGGGAAAGACGTTGGCTATGATCTTTCAGAAGCCCTCGCTTCGCACGCGCGTCTCGTTCGAGACGGGCATGACGAAGCTCGGGGGGCATGCGATTTACCTCGCCCCGAGCGACATTAACCTCGGCAAGCGCGAAACGACCGAGGACATCGCCATCGTGCTTTCGCGATACGTCGATATCATCATGGCCCGCGTCTTTGGTCATTACATCGTGGAGGAGCTTGCAAAATACGCGACCGTCCCGGTGATCAACGGCCTGAGCAACTTTGAGCATCCCTGTCAGGTCCTCGGCGACTTCCAAACCATTCTCGAACGCAAGGGCCGGCTCGAAGGCGTCAAGGCCTGTTACATCGGCGATGGCAACAACGTCGCCCATTCGTTGATGCTCGGTGCAGCCAGGGTTGGCATGCACATGACCGTCATCGCGCCGCCCGGCTTCGAGCCTCAGGTAGAGGTCAAGAAAAGGTCGACCCAGATCGGGGCGTCCACCGGCTCAAAGATCACTGTGTCGAACGACCTCAAAGCCGCTGCCGGCGCCGACGTCTTGTACACCGATGTATGGGCCTCGATGGGACAGGAGGAGGAGACGGCCGACCGCAAGAAGGTCTTCGCGAAGTACCGGATCGACGCCGAGACGGTGAAGATCGCCGACCCCGACGTGGCCATCCTCCATTGCCTGCCTGCCCACTACGGCGAAGAAATCGACTACGAGACCTCGCGTCTGCCGAACTCGGCCATCTTTGACCAGGCGGAGAACCGCATGCACGCTCAAAACGCGCTGATGGTTTATCTGAGTCGCGGGCTTTAACCTGCGCGGACCTCCATCCCGAATGCAGGATGCCGGTCATCCGAACATCCGCGCGGGTTGAAACCCGCGGCTCGCTTGAATCAGGATACGCTGATGGCTGAGAGATCATTGATCGTTGTGGCGCTGGGTGGCAACGCCATCTCCCGACCGGATGAGGAGGGCGATGTCGAGCAGCAGTTCGCCAATTCGCGCGGGACAGCCCGGGCGCTAGCCGACCTGGTGGAAAAGGGGCATCACCTCGCAATC
>JBARRC010000530.1:0-2525 GCA_049644045.1 Phycisphaerae bacterium | reverse complement strand
CCCCCTTAGTAAGGGGGGACGTCAGACGCGCGGCATCCGCGAAGGCTAAGGCCTGCGGTTCCTTTTCGTTACATTGAGTGACAGCCATGAAGAAAACAGTTGAAAACATTGATGTTCGTGGAAAGCGTGTTCTCGTTCGGCTGGATCTGAACGTGCCGCTGGACGATCAGCGGCGCATCACGGATGATCGCCGGATCCGCGCGGCGCTGCCGACCGTCCGGCATTTGATCGAGGGTGGGGGTCGGTTGATCCTGATGAGCCACCTCGGGCGGCCGAAGGGCAGCGCGGATGATCGTACCAGGTTCTCGCTCGCACCGGTGGCGGCCCGGTTCGCTGAATTGCTGGGTAAGCCCGTGAGGCTGGTCGGCGACTGTGTCGGACCGGAGGTCGGAAGCGCGGTGGCCCAAATGGGCGACGGTGACGTTTGCCTGCTCGAAAACCTACGTTTCCACGAGGCCGAAACGATTAAGGACAAAAAGGCGGCCGAGGACATTGGCCTACGTGAACAGAAAGACACCTTCGCGCGACAGCTCGCCGATCTGGCGGACGTGTATGTCAACGACGCGTTCGGCACCTGCCACCGCGACAATGCGAGCATGCTGACCGTGCCTCGCCTGATGGAGGGCAAACCGCGCGTTGTCGGGTATCTGGTCCGACGCGAGCTCGAATTTCTGGGTGAGGCGGTGTCGAACCCCTTAAGGCCGTTCGTGTGTGTGTTGGGCGGGGCGAAGGTGTCGGACAAGCTGGATGTCATTCGCTCGCTGCTGACAAAGTGCGACACAATTCTCATCGGCGGGGCGATGGCCTATACGTTCCTCGCCGCGGATGGGATGGAGGTGGGCAAGAGCCTGGTCGAGCCAGACCTGCTCGACACGGCTCGAACTCTACGTGCGGAGGCGGGCAACCGCTTGAGGCTGCCGGTGGATTCCGTTGTCGCAGCGGAGATCAAGGAGGGGGTCGCAACCGAAGTGTGCGATCGGTCGATCCCGGCCGGGCAAATGGGGCTCGACATAGGCCCGAAGACGATCGCAGCTTATAAGGATGTGATCGCGACGGCGAAGACCATTGTGTGGAACGGGCCGATGGGCGTGTTTGAAACCCCTCCGTTTGATGTCGGTACCCTGTCGATAGCGGCCTCCGTGGCGGGCGCGACGCCGAACGGCGTGACAACGATCATCGGCGGCGGCGATAGTGCAGCCGCGATCGACCGGGCGGGCCTTTCGGATAAGATGACGCACATCTCGACGGGCGGCGGCGCTTCGCTGGAGTTCCTCGAAGGTAAATCGTTCGCCGCCATCGAGGTTCTGGACGACGTGTAGCCGTGCCTCGGACCGCACAGCAGGGAGGATAACCAGTGCTAAAAACGCTCCGACTCCACAACTTCCGTACCTTCCTGAACGCGGAGATCGAGTTCACTAACCGTCATCTCGTGATCGGGAAAAACAACAGCGGGAAGACCAATCTCTGCGCAGCGCTTCGATTCCTGGGAGCGACGGCGGCCAAGGACCTCGCTGCATCGGCCCAACTCGTTCCTGGCGGAGTGTCGGAGATCGGAAACTGGGCTTTTTCCAGCGACACGGTGGATTTCTCGTGTACGTGTGAGCTGCCTTTTCAAGGGGCCGGAAACGTTTATGTCTACGATCTGCAACTGCAAATGGAAACGCGGGACACCTGGGCGCACGGGGGGCCACTTGTCCTTCGGGTGAGCCATGAGCGACTTGTCGTGAACGGGGCTGGATCCACGAACGTGGCTCTTCTGGAGACCGATGGGCACGAGGCACAAGTGCTTGATGGGAATCCGTTCAAGCCGTCCATCGCAAAGATACCTGCGCCTCGTGACGCGACGATGCTCTCCAAGCTGTATGAGTCGGAGACCAATCGTCAAGCCGTGTTGTTCCGGCAATACTTGTCGAGCTGGGGTTATTATGCGCTTAGCCCTGAGGCCATGAGATACGGCTGGCGTGGTAGTCCGACCGGACTCGGAGCGCTGGTACCACATGGGGACAACCTGGCAACCGCTCTCTATCACCTGAAGAACATCGACGAGCAGCGGTATCGGCGCGTGATAGAACACGTTCGCTTGATTGAACCGGACTTGGAGGCCATAAACTTCGTTCCTGCTCCAGACCAGGCGCCGGTCCCATTCATCGCGCTCCGCAATCGTCATCAAGCATCGTGGGCGGGGCTTTCGGACGGAACGTTGCGTTGCTTGGCCCTTGCCTACGTGGCCGAGTCGGTCGAAGCGGTTTCTGATATTGCAGGACCTGACGTCTCCCCGCTTGTCATCATCGAGGAACCCGAAAATGGGATTTACCCTGGCCAATTGCGCGCGTTTTTTGATTTGTTCGAAGAGCGCGCTCCACACAAGCAGTTCATTTTTACGTCGCATTCTCCATATTTCATCAACTTCTTCGATGGGTATCGCGAGTCGGTGACGTTATTACGACGAAGCAAGGAAATCACGGAAGTCGTCCCCGTTCCACCAGCCGAAGACGGTTCCGATCGGGAGCCGCTCGCAGAACAAT
>JBARRC010000529.1:0-6014 GCA_049644045.1 Phycisphaerae bacterium | reverse complement strand
TTGCAGGCTAGCCCGGTAGTTCAAGACCTGCATCAGGGACCCGCTGAGTTCGTCAGACGGATTGTAAACGCCGCTCCGGTACAAACGACCCAATAGCCGAGTCCCAGGAGTCTTTATCTCCACCAGTGCCGCGTTGTTTGTGAGATAGTTCTTGACGAGGAAATCGACAATGTTTCCACCCGTATTGAGGACGGACTTTCCGCCTACGTAGGCCTTACCCTTCACAATTGTGGTTGGCCAACAAAAGACCTGCTCTAGAACGAACGAGTGTTCGGTTAACGTCTGTTGCCAGAACTCTTCAACCGTCGAGTCCGTGTTCTCGTCCCATGTGTTAAGCGCCCGTTTGAGACTCTCCAGCCCTGCTACGGCGTTCAGGGTTTGCAGAACGTTGGATCGGAGAGACACTAGGCGCGGGACTAGATTTGCCGGGGAGTCAATTTCCGTCGCCCAAGTAAGGAGATTCTCCAGCAGCTCCTCGCCAAAAGAGCGGTGTGCGGACCAGTAGGTTCTGAGCTGATCACGGGGTAGTGTGGCGAGCCGTGCGATGACCGAGTCAATACGAACCAGTTCAGTTTCGCCAATTGGAATCCCGTCCCGGGCGTGAAGCTTGTACAATTCCACGAGTTCCTTGAATAGGATCAGGATCTCGCCCGCGCGAACGTCGAGGCGGACTCCCTCGCCCTTCTTCAATGCTGAAAGCGCTATGGCGGTTGTATCTTCCCAATCGTCCTTGCGCCCTTTCCGCTGAAACAAGAACGTCCCGTGTACCACTGCCTCGTGGTCGTTGGGGTTGTCAACGAGCTGTGGTCGGAAGACGAGGCGCGTTGTCGATGTCTGCCGAAGAACGACGTCCGAACAGTCGGCGGAGGAAAGCGACGTTGATCTGATGACTCTCTTCTCCATGTGGTTCCCAAGTACGCCTGAGTTTTACTTATATGGTTTCCAGATCAACCCGCTTTCTGGCTTCGTTTCCAGATGACACTCTAAGACGCTCCAACTTGACCACGTTCGTGAGCAAAAAGTGACCGCTGCCTGACCCCGATGGCCATCGGGATGGCTCGGTTCCGCTAGATACTCCAACGGAATACCTGCGTCAAGGGCGTTGTGTCAATGGGTTCTGCACAGATGACGCTCCTGGCGACGAAAAGGCTCCCGCAGGCCCTGTTGGTCACCGTACAGGCAGCATAACGTGGGGGCCCGCGGGCCGCGTCGCGGCTGTTCCTGGGGCTGCTGAAACACTACTGGGTCAATTCCGGAATCGCCGTCGGCCTGATGCTGATCCTGGGGCTGGGCAACGGTTACACGGTCCTGTGGAAGATATTCGGGTCGGCCAATCAGTTGCTCGCAGCCCTAACGCTGTTGGTGGGTAGCTGCTGGCTGTCCAGCCACCGTCGGCCGGTCTGGTATACCCTGCTGCCTTCGCTTTTCATGATGGTTACGTCGTTGTGGATGCTGGTACGGTTGATCGGACAAGACCTGCCCAACTGGCCCGACAAAGCGCCGCTGGTCATCACCGAGTTCGTCGTACTGGCCATGGCCGTCGGCATCGTCGCTCTGGCGACCCGCAAAAAAGGTGTCAGGATGATTTAACTGATCCGCGTTTCGCAAATCCTGCGACTATGGGCGGCGGACCCGGAGATTCGATCTGCTGCGAACGTCCGCGCGGGCTTCAAGCCCGCGGCTCGCTTAGTCGCGTAACTTATGAAACACGGTACTAGTGCTCCGCCACACCTGAATTGATGGGTGGCATGCCCAAGCCCGTCGAAGACGGGCGCCGGCATGTTGGACGCTGCCAACAAGCATGCCTGGCTCATGGCGGCGCTTCGCTTGGCATGCCACCCACCTATCAATTGAGCTGTGGTGAGGCACTAGGCCCCGCGCACGCGATACGCGTTTGCACGGATGTGGGCGATCGCGGTACCATGATGCGACACCATGAATTCCGGCGCGCTACAGATTGATGCCATCCGGGCCGAGCTTCGCACAAAGCGGATCGGCCGGTGCATCGAATGCATGCCATCCACAACCAGCACGAACGACGAGGCCTTGCGACGCATCGACACCGAAGACGCGGACGGCCTCGTCATCTTCGCCGAGTATCAATCCACGGGACGCGGACGCTTGGGCCGAACGTGGCATTCGCCCCGCGGCGCGAGCCTTCTTTGTAGCGTGGTTTTGATCGACGACAGCGACGAACTGACCGGCAGTGAACTTGTCCTGCTGACGCCTGTCGCCGCTTGTGATGCGATCGCAGCTTGTACTGATGTGCCAGCGACGATCAAGTGGCCTAATGATCTGCTCGTGTCGGGCCGGAAGCTTGGCGGCGTTTTGATCGAGTCTCGTGCACGCGGCGATGGGCTGCGCGCCTACGTGGTCGGGATCGGGATCAACTGCCTGCAACAACGCGGACACCTTGCGGACGACCTGGCTGACTCCGCTACGTCACTCGATATTGAAAGCGCGCATCCGGTGGATCGAACGGCACTGGCTGTTTCGCTGCTTCGCGAGCTTGATCGTTGGCTGGCCCGGCCGCGCACGTGGAGTGATGCAGGGCTCCGGCAAGCGTGGCTCGCACGGGCCGGGCCTATGGGACACCGGGTGTGCTTGCAGCATGGGGGCAAGGTCTTCAGCGGCTCGATGGTCGATCTGGATCCCAGTGCTGCGCTGGTGGTGCAGCTCGACGAGGGTGGGGTGCGGGCGTTCGACGCGGCTAATACAACGATCGTCCAACGGGAGTCGGCCGCGGATGTGTAGCCGCCAGTCGAAAAGTACGCTGGACAGGCTTTCCAACCTGCCCTTTGACCGACTGGAAAGTCGGTCCCACAGTCCCCGGCCCCCTGAACGTCAGATGTCACAACCCGACCTACCCCAACCCGATGCGGATCCAGATCGACCGCCGGTCTCCCGGATTGGGCCCGCGCGCTGCGTTTCCCTCCTGCTCGGCGCTTCGATGGCGATGGTGATCGCCGGTCTGGCCTCTCGGTTCCGCGTCGTGTTCACGGAATCTGCCTCGTCGGACGCTTATGTAATCAGCGCGGTCACCGGAGTCGCATTGGTGACACTGGCCCTCGGCGTGCGCCTTCCGCAGCGGTTCGCGGTGTGGGTATGCGCCGCGGCGTGGCGGCGATTTGTCTCGCGAGGCAGCCCGTTGCAGATGTCAGACGTCCTGCCTAGCCCCGGCGCGGCCGATCGCCCGCTCTATTGGATGGTCTTGTCGGTCATCGCCCTGGCGGCGGGCGTGGCGACCGCGCTGTTGCCGACGGGCCTGCGGTTCGCCGTGGCCGCTTACGATTGGATGCTCGCACACTTCGTCTGGTCGATCGGGCCCCTCGCCGTACTCCAGGCAGCCATCGTGTTTCTAACCGCTGTCGTGCCGCTGGCAATCCTCGGGCTCGCGGTCTCGTGCGTCCACCAATTGAGTTGTCCCTACGGCCGGTGGGAGACAAGGGCGACTGCCTGGCTGCTGATCGGCGCAGCAGGTGGCACGTTGATGTCGGGATGGATCACCGGGGAACCCGGCCGGGGTGACCTGATCTTGATCGTTGCGGCGCTGCCGGTGCTTTTGATATCGTTGGTGTCCGCAACATCAAGTGCGTCACGGGCGGGTGCTTCACCCCAGGCTGTCGGGGTTGAGTCCATGCCACTCCCGATTTGGAGTGACCGTTGGCCGACTCTCCTACGTGCCGGCATCGTGTCGGTCGCCGGTGGGGGCGCGTGCGCGATCACCGTGTGGACTGAGTTCCTCCACGAGGTGGGCTCTCCGGTGACGGTCTTTCTTCCGGCGATGCTCTTGGCCACGGGCCTCGGCGTGCTGGCGGGATGTCAGACCAAGCGTTCCGGTCTTCGATCGATCGGTGGGTTCGGAGTCGCATGCGCAGCAGCCGGTGTCATCGTCGCGGTTTCAACGATTGGAGCGGCCGACACGGCATCGGCCGGTCCCGCCGGCGTCGCCGTGCTGGCGTGCGCCAGTCTGTTCGCCATCGGGTTCGCGACCGCATACGGGCGGCAGGCGTTGCTCAGCCGGGTCGCAAGTCGATCCTTTGCGGGTGCCGTGATTCTGTCACGAATGCTCGTCTGCGCGGCCCTGACGATCTGGGCCGGCGTCCCGCTTGCGGAGCGTCTGGCGGGGAGGCCGGGGACCCTCGTGGCGTTGGCCTTGTCGCTGCTGGTTTTAGGCGGGGCGCTGATCATCCGTGAACCGAGTTACTCACCGCGTACGCGACGGGTTCGCCTGTGCGCCGTTTTCGGCTCCATCGGAGTGATGATCGTTCTCTCCTTGTATCCAACTCACCTGCGGCAGTGGAGGCCGGTTTCCCGTCGAGCCCCGTCGGCACCGGTGTCGCCCGTCAAGCCGCGCGGTGTCGAAACCGAGTACAGCCCCCGTCACAACGTAGCCGATCCATAACACGAAGCAACACTTAGAGCCTATCCGAATAATTCGCCATTCGAAGATCCGCGCGGGCTGAAGCCCGCGGCTCAGGGATTATTCAGACAGGTTCTTAATCCAAGGAGCTCTCCCATGTTTACGCGATATCAGCCTCAAAAACACCGGTTACTGTCTGGTGCGATCAGTCTCTTCGCACTGCTGACGTGCCTCCGCATCTGGGTCGGGCCGACAACGTTCGTCGAGCCGGCCCGGGCGCAAATCCCCGACAGCGGGATGCAAAGGAAGCTGCTTCTGGAAGAAGCTCGGCAAACGAATCGTCTCCTCGCCGAGATTAAACAACTCCTGGAAAACGGCACGTTCAATGTGCGGATGCAAGCTGCCGATAACCAAGCGCCTGCGCCCACGGTGCCGGCCGGCGGCCGGAAGACGCCGAGACCGTAACATTTGGTTGACAGGTGTGACGGCGATTCCGGACGTGCGTGGCGCCCCTACGACCAAGGTGGTCCGGGGTAGCTTACAGCAACGAGCCACGAGATGTTAGTAATTGCCGCACAGTGTCGCTTACTTGGTTGGTTGGTTCTAACGCTGATCTTTCCATTGGCAGCGGTTGCGGTTGCGCAAGACGATCCGTCGCGTGAGCCGGTCGCACCCGGTCCACCGAGCGAGGTTACCGTTACGGATCGCGGTATGGTGCGGATGCACGTGGCGGACATGCCCCTTTCGACCGTCCTGCATCTGTTGTCACTCGAAGGTCAGCGTAACATCATCGCCTCGCCAAACGTCAAGGGACAGGTTACGGCCAATCTGTACGACGTTACCTTCGACCAGGCGCTCGGAGCGATTCTCGTGGCCAACGACGCCGGCTATCGCGTTGCGGGCCATTTCGTCTACGTTTACACCAATGACGAACTGGCTGAGATCGAGGCGGCCAGAAGGCCGATGCCGTTCACGCGGGTCTACCGGCTGAACTATGTTTCAGCCGCGGATGCAAAGTCCTATCTCGCTCACCTGGTTGGGGAAGATGGCAGCATCGTAGCCCCTCCCACCCCTGCAACCGGGCTCAAAGGTGACGCCGAAGAGGGCGGTGGCGACGCCAGCGCGGCCCAGGATTTCATCATCGTCACCGCACGACCGAAAGTGCATGAGCAGATCAAGCGGGTGCTCAAACAGATCGATGTTCGCCCCCGGCAGGTGCTGATAGAGGCCACCATCCTTCGGGCTGAGCTCACTGATGAGAACGCGCTGGGAATCGACTTTACGCTCGTCGGCGGGGTCGATCTGGAACTGCTCGGGGCGAAGTCCACCGGCCTTACGGACATTACGCTGGGAAGACTACCGCAAGACCGATTCGAGCGGTTCAACGCCGCGGCCGCGACCGACTTTGCCGGCGACGTGTCAAGCGGTGGGCTGACCATCGGGATCATCAAAGACAATGTGGCCATATTCGTAAGAGCGCTGGAGGAGGTCACCGACACCACCGTGCTGGCTAATCCCAAGATCCTGGCACTGAACAAGCAGAAGGGCCAAGTCATCGTCGGTCGGCGGGATGGTTTCATGACCACAACGGTCACCGAGACACAGGCCATCCAGACCGTCGAGGTTCTCGAAACGGGGACGCAGCTCGTTT
>JBARRC010000528.1:0-7144 GCA_049644045.1 Phycisphaerae bacterium | reverse complement strand
CGCCCGATTTGATTTCCTACAAGTCTGTACTACGATTTCCGAGTCCGGGCGGTCCGCTCATAGGACACGACGAAGCTACCAGAGGAACGGCTCGAATGCCTGACGCTTACTTGCTCGCCATCCCCGTGTTCAATGAGGAGCGATACGTCACCCGGGTCATCGAGGCAGCCAAACGATACTGCCGCGACATTCTCGTGGTCGATGACGGCTCCACGGATCGAACACCCGAGCTGCTTCGACAACACGATGCGATCAGCGTCATCACCCACCTGGACAATCGTGGTTATGGCAAGAGCCTGGCGGACGCGTTCGCGTTCGCGCAGCGGCATGGCTGCAAGTGGCTCATCACGATGGACTGCGACGAGCAACATGAGCCGGCTTATATCCCCAAGTTCATGGCTGCGGCGGCGCGCGACGATGCCGACATCATCAGCGGGACGCGATACCTCAGCGGGCATGGCGTCGACGCATCGGTGCCGGCGGATCGCCGCCGGATCAACCGCCGGATCACGGCGATGCTGAATCGGCGACTCGGCCTGAGCATCACCGATGCGTTCTGCGGGTTCAAGGCCTATCGCGTTTCAGCGCTACGGCTTCTCAACGTCACCGTACCGGGATACGCTATGCCGATGCAGTTTTGGGTCCAGGTGGCCCGGGCGAACCTGCGCGTGCAGGAGTTGCCCGTGCGTCTGATCTACCACGATACTTCTCGACACTTCGGGGGTTTCTTGGACGATCCGGAGGCACGCTTGAGGCACTACCTCGAAGTGTTCGGGGCGGAGCTGGTCAACGGCTACGTACCGGCTCACCAGCCTGACGTGGATTGCCTGCCATGTCGGTGATCACGCAGCCAATGCTCGAGTTCTCCGAATTAAAGACGCCGGCTGACCATGGGGACGTGCTCGTGGCACCGGAACCCGCCGCCTGGATCAAGGCCGCCCACGCCAACGGCGAATCGCTACGTAGGGCGGACGTTCCGCTGCTGGATTCGACCCTCAGTGCGTGCCGACGGAGGACGCGCAAGGCGATCGTCGGCCGCGACGACACGCTCGTATTCCTGATCGGGCATCAGCCGTCCTTCGTTCATCCGGGTGTGTGGGCAAAGCATATTGTCGCCATGCGCGTGGCCGGGGCGGCGGACGGGATCGCACTGCATCTCGTGGTCGACAACGACGCACTGAAGCAGACGATGCTCCCGATACCGTCGGTGCAGAACGAGCGGGTTATTCTTCGGTCCGTTCCCTTCGCGCGGGTGCCTTCCGGTCATGCGTATGAACAGATTCCGCGCCGGACGCCGGACGAGATCGGGCGTTTCGAGCGTGCGGTGCGCGACGCGATGGGCGATCGCTACGACGACTCGCAGATGCCTACGTTTTGTGGGGCGTTCTCCGGTGCCGTCGAGGCCCGCGACTGGGTTGACCAGACCGTGGCCGCCCGCAGGGCGGTCGAGGCGAGCTTCGGTGTTGTGGTCGATGACCGGCGCGTCAGCGATGTCTGGCGTGGTCCGTTCGTGGTTGATTTACTGGTTCATGCCGATCGGTTCGCGGCCAGTTACAACCATGCGCTCGAGGGGTACCGCCGCGAGCACCGCGTGCGAGGCGCGCAGCGTCCGATCCCCGATTTATTTCGCAGTGAGGATCGATGCGAGGTGGCGGTGTGGGCGTATCGTGACAACGAGCCACGCCGTCGCCTCTTCGTAGCCCGCGCGGGTAATGCGCTGCGGTTCTTTGCGGATCATGAGGAAATCGGCGTGATCCCGATCGGCCGGCTCAATTCGTCCGACAGTCTGGCAACCGCGTTGACCGAGCTGGGCGACTGGCGGCTGCGACCACGCGCCTTGATGCTTACCATTTGGGCGAGACTGCTTCTCGCGGACTTGCTCATTCATGGGATCGGCGGGGCGAAATACGATCGCATCAGCGACGCGATCATCGCCGACTACTACGGGGTCGACCCCCCCCACCTGGCCTGCGTCTCCGCGACGCTGTTTATGGACCTTCCGGTGAGCGCCGTGACACCCGAAGCCGTTCGCCGTTTGCGGCACGCCGTTCGTGATCTGCGATTCAATCCACAGAGAAACCTGCCCGGCGGTGCCGATCTCGACTCACTGATCGAGCAGCGGGCAGGAGCATTGCGGCGCGCGGCTGATCTTCGAGCAAGTGACAGGCACAATCGTCAAGCTCGGCGTCAGGCGTTTAACCAGATCCGCGACATCAACGCCGCCATGTTGTCTGCGCGGCCGGAGGCGCTCGCCGCCGGGCAGGATGAACTGACAAAAGCGCTGCGAGAGCTTGAGCAAAACCGGATCGCACGGGGGCGTGAATACTTCTTCGGTCTGTATGACCGGGAACGATTGGCGCAGTTGGCGGAGGCCCTTCCCACCAAGCGTGATTTTCGGGTATAGTCCCACCCTGGGAAATGGTACGATGCTTCGGAGACAGTCATGAGTGACAAACCGGCGGACGACGGCTTATATATCGACTCCGATTGGAAAGAGGAAGCCGCCCGGGAAAAGGAACGGCTGGCAGAGCAGGAAGAGAAACAAAAGAGGGAGCCAAAAGCGTCCGGCGCAGCCGCTGCGACCGGGCCCGCCACGTTTGTGGAGTTGGTCAACTTGCTTGCCATGCAGGCGGTGATCGCGCTTGGGGGGTTGCAGACGCCCGGCGGTGAGCGCATTCCGCCCAACCCCATGGCGGCCAAGCACCACATCGACCTGCTCGAGGTCATGGAGAAGAAGACCGAGGGCAATCTCACCGATGATGAAAAACGCATGCTTACCAGCGTGTTATACGAGTTGCGAATGCAGTACGTGCAGGCCACCACCGTCCCGCAGCCACCACCGGGACAGGAGAAAGGCAAAAAATAGCCGCCGCAAGCTATATGATCGTGTGCAATCTTGCAGCGCAATCGATCTGCGGGCTTGAAGCCCGCACGGAGCAGAGGACGATTCGAGCCGCGGGCTTCAACCCGCGCGGAGATCCGCGCAGGCTGAAGCCTGCGGCTCGCCCTGCAATCATAGTCGCAAGACTTGCGAAACACGGTGCCACTCTGTTTTTTGACCGACTGGAAAGTCGGTCCCACAGGTGGAAAGTCGATCGCACAGGTTACAGGTAGACAGTGCGCGGCGCAGGCTGCTGCGGCCATAAAACACCATGCTCGTCGTAATCCCGATCCGTACTCAGTCCGTCAGTCGACGGACGCCGTCTGTCAACTACGTGCTGATCGCCGTCAACGTCTTCCTTTTCTTTCTGTTCAACCAGCTACTGACGACGGAACCGATGCTGGCGTTCAAGATGCGACACCTCGTCTTTCACGCGGAGCAGCCCGCGTTCTACCAGTTCTTCACCTACCAATTCCTCCATGCCGACATCATGCACCTGCTCGGCAACATGTTGTTCTTGTGGGTGTTCGGCAACAGCGTCAACGTGAAAATGGGCGATGGGCCCTACCTTCTGTTCTACCTGGCCGGCGGCGTCTTCGCGGCCTGGGGATACGCTCTCGTGAAACCCTTCCCACTGGTCGGTGCTTCCGGCGCGATCGCGGCGGTGACGACCGCGTATCTGGCGCTTTTTCCACGAAGTCACGTAACGGTGTTGGTATGGGTGTTCATCTTTATCCGTTTTTTCGAGCTGCCGGCCATGATCATAATCGGCTTGAAGATCATCGTCTGGGACAACATCATCGCTCCAAACCTCGGTAGGGAGGGTTCGGTCGCCCACACGGCGCACCTGGCCGGCTATCTGTTTGGTTTTGCGAGCGCCTTGGGCATGCTTTTCATCCGTGCACTGCCTCGGGACCAGTTCGACATCCTCGCGCTTTGGAAGCGATGGCACCAGCGCCGCGAGTTTGCGGCCGCGATGTCCGATCCAGCCGCAGTGGCCCAGGCGCAATACGGACCGGTGGCGCGAGAAGCGCCTGCCGATCCTCAACAACAGGCTGCCGAGGAACGCCACTTGGATGAGATCACCGATCTGCGAGGCCGCATCAGCGAGCAGATCGAGCGGGGCGACGTCAGATCCGCAGCCGCTTTGTACGAGCAGTTGGTGGTCATTGATCCGGTGCAGTGTCTTTCCGAGCGGCACCAGATGGAGCTCGCGCGGGAGTTCTACGGTTCGGGGCGATTTCCACAGGCCGCCGCCTCTTTCGAGCGGTTCGTGGATTGCTACGCGCATTCGTCGCAGGTGAACGACATCCGGCTGCTTTTGGGCATCATCTACGCACGGGATTTGCAGCAATACGAGGTGGCCGACAAGCACCTGAGCCGGTCGATGGAGACGCTGCGCGATCAGACACGCCGCGATCAGTGTCTTCAATGGCTCAGGGATGTTCGGACGGCGTTGGGGCGTCCAGCCCCGGAAACCTAGGGATGGGATTCGTACATGCCGGAACTGGCGTACGTAAACGGCAAGTTCGGACCCGTAGCCGACGCGAAGGTCTCGATCGAGGACCGCGGCTTTCAATTCGGCGACGGGGTCTATGAGGTCATCGTCGCGTATGGCGGTCGGTTGTTCCTGCTCGAACCACACATGCGCCGCCTGCGACGCAGCGCAGCCGCCATCAGGCTCGATTACGACTTCGACGCCAGCCCGCTCGAACCGGTCATCGCCGAGGGGCTACGCCGTAGCGGGTTTTCCGACGCGATGATTTACGTTCAGCTCACCCGCGGGGTTGCACCGCGGTCGCATGTGCCTCCCGAGCGCATCACGCCGACGGTGGTGATGACCTTCAAACCCCTGCCCGCCATACCGGAAGAGCTGCTCCAACGCGGTGCCAGTGTTATGACAATTCTGGACACCCGCTGGTCCAACTGCTACATCAAGGCCATCACCCTGCTACCCAACGTGCTGGCGAAGGACGAGGCTCTGCGCCACGGTTATGACGACGCGCTCTTCATCACCGAAACGGGTGAAGTGCGTGAGTGCACCTCTTCCAACGTGTTCATCGTGAAGGACGGCCGGTTGACGATCCCACTGCGGACCGAGTCGATTCTTCACGGTGTCACGCAGGAGTTTTTACTCGATTGCGCGGCTGCGATCGGCCTGAGCGTCGAGGAGCAGGATTGTCAGATCGAAGCCCTGCGAGCCGCCGACGAGGTCTTCACGTCCGGCACGAGCGTTGAGGTTCTCGGGGTGAGGTCGGTCGATGACAGACCGATCGCCGACGGCCGGGTAGGCCCGATCACGCAACGCCTCTACGAGGAATTCCAGAAACGTGTGGAAACACTTAAAGGTCGAAAACTCGAAAGGTCAGAATAAGCGTGTGCACGACACTTTCGGCGAGGGTGGCATGGGCAAGCGGATGAGGCGTCATGCAGCCGGACCCGGTGGACGTCCGCCCGTGAGGAGTTCGTACGGAGGCGCGAAAACGGAGCTTGCCCGTGTAGACAGCAGTCTTGCCCATGCCACCCATATTATAGGGCAACTTTCGCTTGACCGGGCATTTGGATAACGAATACTTGAGGTATGCGGTGATAGGAATTAGCGCGGAGACCCGCGCCTTCAAAACCTCAAACTGTCGGAGGCTTTCCCATGTATCGGTATGTTTCCCTATCTTTGATTCTGGCTTTGATTCCCGGCTGTGGGCTCCTGTCGGATTTGTTGGGGCATGAGACGGGTTCGTCTGAACTGAAGGCGTTCGAATCCGAGAAGGAGCTTATAGACTACTTCTCAGATCAGATCGCCCCGCGGAACGATCAGTTCACCGACTTAAACCGGCTCGGTGGCACCGGCGAGGTCTCATTCGAGGCCGAGACCGGCGGCGCCTTGGCCGACGCGACGGACGGCGCTGCTGGACCCCCGCCGGCTGTGGGCGAGGGCGCTACAGGTGGCGATGACGCTCGCTCGTCAGAGGGCGACTTCTCGCAAACAACCATTCAGGAGGAGGGCGTGGACGAGGCCGACGTGGTCAAAACCGATGGAACGTACCTCTACATCATCGACAACACCTTCGGCGACAGCGTCCTGCGGATCATCCAGGTTTCACCACCCGAGGAGCTCGCCCTGATCGGTCAGGCTCCACTCGAGGGTTACGGACGCGAGATATATCTGCATGACAACAAGGTTGTGGCACTTACTTCAACCGGCGGCGGGTTTTTCGCGATGCGTGGCGGCGGGATCGCGGTCGATGCACCGACGGAGGTCGAGGTTGCTGTCAGCTCAGAGACGGCCTCCACCGACGACGATAACGAAGAGCCCGACGTGGAGCCGGGGTTTGACGGCACGGACACGGAGCCGGGTCCCACGGATACGGATGCGGATACGGAGCCGGGCTTCATCAGCGAGTATCAGTACCAGCGGCCGCAAACCGTCGTCACGGTCGTTGATGTTTCCGCACCGGATAACCCGACGCCCCTGTCGCAAACGAAGTTCGACGGTTCGCAATCGTCGAGCCGCATGATCGACGGCGTCCTGCACCTGGTAATCTCCAATTACCAGGACTACTACTATGACGTCCTGCCGATGCTCGGGCAGCCCGAGCTGGATCTCAGCAACGTGGATGTCGAGACGCTTCTGCCTAAATACGACCACGTGGACGCCGACGGAGTTGTCGAAAGCAGCAGCATGTTAACCTGGCACGAGCTATACCATCCGATAGATCCCGACGGTTTCGGCGTCGTCACGGTCGTGAGTCTTGATGTAGACAACAAGGCCGAGTTTACGGCCGTCGGAGTGGTGGCCGAACCGGGCCTGATCTATTCATCGCTCAACGCACTGTACCTGACCGATACGGAGTACGACTTCGTCGGCGGGACCCGCGAGACAACCGACATCTACAAGTTCGAATACAAAAACCGCAGCGCGGCGCCGGTCGCCACGGGCAGCGTCGCCGGACGAATCCTCAACCAGTACTCAATGGGCGAGTACAAGGGGCACCTGCGCGTGGCCACCACGGTTGGGGCTACGTGGTCGCTGTTCGGCGGGCGCAGTGGACCGTACAACAACGTGTACGTGCTGGGTCAATCCGAAGAGGGTCCGCTAGGGGTAGTCGGCCGTGTCGAGAACATCGCACCGGGCGAGACGATCCAGTCGGCCCGGTTCATGGGCGACCGCGGTTACGTCGTGACGTTTGAGCAGATTGATCCGCTTTTTACCCTGGATATGTCCGATCCGACCGATCCTCGCATCATCGGTGAGCTGAAAGTGCC